>JAMOTU010000208.1 GCA_027062165.1 Candidatus Altimarinota bacterium | reverse complement strand
GTTAAATGTTGTGCCTTCATCTGTATCTACAAAGCCGTCTGTAGTATCTTCAAAGCCCCCATTTTCCTTTCCATCACCTATAATAGCGGCATATCCTTTAGAAGATAAAGCCCAATCTTCGTATTTGTAGATATCATCTTTAAGTCGCAAAATATAATTTGCAAAATCTTTTTTTATTTTTGCATCTTTTACAATAGAGGAGCCTTTCATAACGAGGGTCATTAAAATACCTATAATTACTAATACTATAACAAGTTCAATTAAAGAAAATGCTTTTTTCATAAAGGCCTCCACTCCATTAAAATTCCTAACTGGAAAGTAAATGTTTCTTTTAAGTTATATAATTTAAATTTATTATACTATCTTTTAAAAATTAAGCTTTTCTTAAATAAGACAAAAAATTTTTATATAACTGAAATCTTACAATTATTTTAGATAGTTAATTACACGTAGGTATTGAAATATATAATTTTTTTATATTTGTTAACAATTTTTCACTCACTTCTTTTTCTTCTGTTACTGTCGGAAAGATTAGAAAAGCTGGTATTTCCTTTTCTTTATTGATACGAAATAATTCCTTTATTTTTCTTAATCTGCTATAAAAACTTAATTGTTTCCAATCATCAGGGGAAGGATTTATTTTATATTTTGCATCTGCTATAAATTTTCCTTTTTCATTATCTAAAATTAAAAAGTCTGGTTGATATTTCCCTATTTTGTATTGATAAAAAACATTTTTGTATTTTTCCCTTAATTTTTTATATACATATAACTCAAACAATAAGGCCATATTTATATAGTAAGGAATTACAAAAAAATTAGTTTTTGTTTCTTGTAAAGGAAGTAGATTAAATCCTAAAGCATGAAAAATTATTTTTGCTAATTCCAGGGCTAATTTATATTCTTTATAAAATATTGATAATTTTAAATTGTCAAAGAAATTTTTTTCAGGCAGGATTAAGTTTACTTTTTCAAAAGACTTAAGAAGAAATCCTAAAGTTGAGTCTAAAGATGGATTTTTTAAAAATTGACCATTTCTAGAATTGATAAATTGCTTAATTTTCCACAAGGCAGTTTTTATCAATCGGTTTTCAACACAATCTATTGTATAACTGTTAAAGTTGCAAGTAACTTTATTAGTTATACCTTTTAAAAAGTTTTTTTGTAAATTTTCTTTTATTAAAATTTTTCCTTTAATACAGTTATTGAGATTCTGAGAAATCCTTAAATAGTCTTTTTTTAAACCTTTATGAACTAATTTTTTTACAATCCAAAGAAAATTTAAAATTACAAATATTGTAAAATTTGTATCCATTTGAGCAAAAGTAGGTATAGTTGGAGCATCTAATTTTATACCAAAGATTTGTCGGTTATCCAATTGCTGAAATAGCTCCTTTGACACTTCTGGGTCTTCTTGGATTTCACCTAAAACTTTCATAAAATTTATTTCTTTATTTTCATCAAAAAGTTTAGGAACTACTTTTATAAAAACCTCTCCTTCTTTTGAATGTAACCACCAATATCCTATATAGTAAAAACTTCTTAAAGAAATTTTTTCTTCGGAAATTTGGGAATAATCCCAATAAAGCCCTAAGCTTTTTTCAGGTTTGATATCAGAACTATTATTAAAAAGATTTTTTATTTCTAAAAATATCTTTTGGTTAAAATCAATATTTAAGATCTTACTATGTTCTCTTATATCTTTTACTTCAGGATTAAGATTTAAATTCTCTTTTAACCAGTTTTGTAAAGATTTAGGTTTCATTTAGGAATTCCTTAGAAATTTTTTAACATCTTCAATATCTATAGAATCTATATTTTTTCCAAAAATTTCTCGAGATATCTCATCTAGCTTATCTTCAAATAAAATCCCATCTTTTTCATATTCTTTTAAAAGAGGAATTACTTGATAAACAAACTTATAAGCTATTTGTGTTTCCTCCTCCATTTCAGAATCTGTAGCTAAAAAATAGGTATGACCAACTTTTATATCATCTATATGTTTCCTAAAATCTGGAGAAACGTTTTCTTCTTTGAAAAGTTTTTCTATGAAGTTTTCGTATAACTTTTTAGCTTTTGGATTAACTATTAAATCTTTATTAGCCTTCACATTTATGAAAATAAATCTCCTACGAATAGCGTAATCAATATGTCCTATACTTCGATCTGCAGTATTCATAGTTCCTATAATATAGATATTTGGTGGTACTATAAGTTGTTCCGTAAGTTGTTTCTGACTATCGCCAACTGCATACGGAGTTTCTACGGGTTCGCCTCGGTATTCTAAAGCATATAGAAGCTCTCCTAGAACAACGGAAAGATTAGCACGATTTATTTCGTCGATAATAAGAACAAAAATTTTATCAGGATTTTTTAAAGCTTCATTACAGATTTTACCAAAGATTTTATCTTTTGCTTCGTATATGGGAACTCCGTTTTTTATTTGAATAGTTATTCCTCGCACAAAATCTTCATAAGTGTAGGATGGATGAAATTGAATAAATTTAATATATTTAGTTTTCAACCAATTTAAAAATTCCTCTGCCACCACGCGATTATAGGGATAATCAGTATCCTTTTGCGTAGAACTATAATTTTTAGGATTACAATTGCTTTCTTCTAATATTTTCTTTACTTTTTCTTTATATACAGAAAGATTTGTATCTTTTCCATTAATAATTACAGCTAACCTTTCTGCTGATCTATCTCTTTTTTTTAATTGAAAACAAGTACCTCTTCCAAAAGTTTTAAAGGTTTTACCATTTAAAACTTTTTCAAATTCACTCCATAATATATCTAACTGATGCTTGATTTCATCACAGTTTAGATTTTGACTTATTAAATATTCTGCAAGCTCTTTAGCTAAATAAGTTTTTCCTGTACCTGGAGGTCCTTGAAGTATTATCTGTTTATTAAACTTTAAAGAAGTTAAAGCTTTCGCGAAGATATTAAGAAAATTTTCTGTGTCGTTTTTTACATAAAATCCAAAAACATTATCGAAATTAGGATCTTCCTCAAATATAGCTCCCCGTAAGTTAGGGAAATTTGTATCTAAAATCTTATTAATTTCTTCTAAAGTAACATTTATAGGTCTTAAATTATCTATTAAATAGATATACTCCCAAGTTTGTCCGTTTTCTTCTCCCCACAGGTTTTTAGCTAATTCTTTGGAGTGAAATTTTCCCACTATAAGACCTAAATTATGAAATTTACCTTCTCTATAAAAAGCAACATATGTATCATTTGGCTCTATTTTTTCCCAAATAGATTTCTTACTGGGTTTAAAACCCCATATGGCTAGTTTTTTATTTAAGAGTACTTTATTGTTTTTTAATTGGTTAATAATTTTTCTTTTTTCCTCTTCAGGAAGCTGTTCCAGTAAATCTGAAAGCTTTTTTTTCCTCTTAACTGTTTTTTCAAAATTATCTTTTCCTGAGGATACTCCATCTGGCTGTAAAACAATTTTCATAACTAATTTTCAACCTCTTGAAAAATTTTTTATAATATATATAATATACTTTCGCAAAGGGAGGGGGACAGATTCTAGGTCCCTCTCCCTTTTTTTATTTTCCTACCACAAATAAGGGTCGGGAGAAGATGATGACAAAAGT
>JAMOTU010000207.1 GCA_027062165.1 Candidatus Altimarinota bacterium | reverse complement strand
AAAATGGTAATAGTAATAAACGAAAAAATTACAAACTCTCAAACATCCGAAAAAGAACTGGAAAGTTTAGTTAGCAAAACTTTCTTAAAATCAATAGATTTAGTATGATGATTAAAACAACTAGCTCTTTTTAGAACATTAACATGGCTGCCTTCTCTAGCAAGAGCGGCTTTTGTAATTGTATTAAGAGAAGAATATCTTAAAACAGAACAAGAAATTGCAGAATTTGTTGGTTTAACTAGAAATACTGTCAGAAATATTTTAAGAGCTGATCCAGAATTAGCACTTTACAAGTTACAACATCTAGAAGAACTAACAAAGGAACAAAAAAAACAACTTAAAGTACATATAGCAGGATGAATTGCTAAAATTGCTTATAAAATGATCAAAGAATGACAAGAACCTGAAGTAGCTAAATATTTTGCATGTGATACTGCACAAGCATTAGATATTCCTTGGGCTATACTAATTTTAAAAAGAATAAAATGATTTCACTTCCCTATACAATCTCCTGATCAATTAAAAGAAATAGCAAAAGGAATATTTGTAGATTCTATCCCTTTGGAAGAAATTATAAACCATTTAGAATATCCTATTCTATCTCCTTCTGATTTGTTACATAAAATAAAACAATATGTTAAGATGATTAATCAATAAAATTTGCCTAATTGGTATATTAATATTTACCTTTTGGGGTATATCTTTTGGTGATAGTAAAAATTCTATCTCAAATACTTGAAATAACTATAATACAATAAATTGTATAAAAGACAAATTTAAAATTATATGATTAAAACATCTAAAAGTAAATTCTCCTGTTGAATATTTGATAAAAACAAAAGAAAATTTACCATTCAAATGAACTGTTGTCTTTATTATTAAAGACTCTTCAAATAAAATTATATTTAAATATACAGGGGAAAAAATTTCTTATATTTTTAAATCTCCTTGACAGTATACCATTAATGCTTTTATAAAAGAAGAAAACTGATGTCAATACAGTTTAACAAAAAAAGTTTTTTCTTATGATAAAATCATTTTATATATATGAACAGATAATCCCAATATAAAGCTAATTTCTGATTTATTAAAAGCAAATAAAATAAATATTTACATAGACAAAATAATTATTCCTGAAAAATGATTTCTTTCTCAACAACAATTAATTAACTTATTTATAAATCATTCCTATTATTTTTCTTATTCTGATGACATATTAATATTTTTCCCACAAATAAACTATATATTAGACTGATTAAAAAAAATAAAAACAATTTATAACATAAACCTAAATAACAAAAATTTAATAATTATTTTAAAATCAGAATCTAACTTATTGAAAAAACTAGTTCTAAAATATATGGCCATATTAAAAATAAAAAAACTAATAGTAGTCAAAGAGAATAACTTGTTAGATTTCTTTTCTACATATATTTGATTAAAAGAAGGAAAAATTTCAAACTACATTCACACATATACCATCGAAGAAAATCCACAACAAAAAGTTTATTTATTAAATAAAATTGTAGACTGGCTTTTGTATAATTGATTTCCTTCAAATCTATTAGCTATATTAATGCTAATTTCTCTAGTATTAGTTATAATAACATTTTTCAGACAAATGATTTGATTTTCTGTTTTTTGAGTTTATAATCCTCTTGTTTTTTGATTAAGTTTATATTTATTAGGTATAAAGTTTTCTATCATTATTTTGCTTTTTGCCATTATTGCAATTAAAATTACTAATATTATTATTAGAAAAGTATATCTCTTATATAGTGCCAAACTCACTCTATTTTATATCCTTTATATTTTAACTACTATCCTTGGCATATATTATTTAATAAAATACAATATTATTAATATCTTAAATTTCGAAATTATAAAAAACTCACTACTGATTTTTCCAATAATATCAATAGGTATAGTAGCTAACAAACTGATAACCGAAGAAACTAAAATATTGTCCTTTAAATTCCTTGTTTCAATATTTGAATTTTCTATATTAAGCATAATTTCATTTTTTATCTTTTCAAATAATTATTTGCAAACCTTATTTTTGGTCTATCCAGATCTAATAATACTTTGTCTTCTTATAACTATAATTATCGGTAGATTTACTTGATTACAATTATTTGAATATTTTAGATTCTTTCCTCTTATTAAAAAACAATTTGAAGAAGAATAATCAAACAATAAACATTCAAAATAGAAACCACTGAGTTTTAGTAAATATCCAAATAAATTCATTTTTAGAATAATCTCTTAAAAATTCTACCACAAATCTAACAATCGCATACCACATAAAAAATATTCACAAGTATTTTCAAGGTCTATAACAACCTTTCTTTATATCTTTAAAGAAAATAAAATTAATAATTAAAAAAAATAAAAAACCTTCAAAAAAAGATTCTATGAAATTTGTATTTATTCTCCAATAATTGTCTATATTTGTATATACGTATACTAACTTCAACTTTTCTAAAAGAAAAAATATTAATCAATCATCCTGTAAATTTATTATCTTTCCATATAATTCTTGATTTAAAAAATTTCATATTCTTACTAATATTATTCAAAATCCCAAAGGAAGAACAATCAAATCTCATAACTTTACCAAATCTTCAAAACTTAATTTGTACCTTTTTCAAAATAAAAAGATATTAACAACAACTCATATTATACCTCCCAAAAAAGACATTCATCACTGCCATATATAAAAAATCTCAGCAGGCCTATGTAAATAATAAGAAAGATTATAGATTATAACATGCCCTAGCCTTCCTCATATTAAAACTCCTAATATAACAAACAACAATAAATCTGTCAAAAATTGTCAAATATTATCTTCAATTTTAAACTTAAAAATTTTGCTATTATATCTATTTAAAATCCAATACAAATAAAAATATCAAAATAAAAAAGAAATTACATAAAAAATACCATACCAATGAATTTTTATTATTCCTAAATCTAAAGCTACTCAACTCATTTAACAAAAATTATCTGTCTAAATCTTCCACATTTCTTAATTTATAATAAAGCTGATGGAAAGGTGTAAATATAGTTACAAAATACTTTCTAAAATAAACTAAATCTTCAAAATAACTTAGCAAAGCAACATGCAAAGGAAAAGTCCAATAAATGTTATTGATTATTCTTATAGAATAATTGATAGACTTTCGAGTTAATATCAAATAAGTATCGATTTTTTTTATTTTATCTACATAATCACTACTTACAGTAGAAAAGTCTGTATTGTAATAAATTTGCTCGCTATTAAAAGATATTCATAAAGCCTTTGCATTTAAAACATATTTGTAAACATTTAAATACAAACTATACCAAAAATATTCATTAATCAATAAATTGTAAAAATTTAACATATCGTTTGTATTATTAAGTTCTACTTTTGAAAAAGCATTTTGAATTATTTTACAATCAATTTCCTTATAATTATTTTTTATCAAAGCAAGATTAAAACCTACTAAGTTATACTCTTTTAAAAAATTTACCAGGTATCTATAAGTCAATGGATGTCCACAAATAGATTTTTTATCTAAAATGCTATCTGGAAATCTAAATTCATTATCTAAATAAAAACTTCATTCACATCACAAATCTTGTCAACTTCCAAAATATTTATCAGAGAAATTTTTCACACTTGTTTCAATATCTTG
>JAMOTU010000206.1 GCA_027062165.1 Candidatus Altimarinota bacterium | reverse complement strand
TTTAAAATTTTATGAAAATCTAAAATATTAACAAATTTTATACCTTTATATTCTCCAAAATCAATATCATCTAATGTAATAACAAATTTACTGTTATCATTTAAAAATAATAATGGTCTCAACTCTCTTGTTCTAGTTTCTTCATCCAATACACTAGTAGCCACCTGAATATACATAACTTTACCTTCCTTTTCAGCAATAAAATCAACTTCAATATTTTTGTAATTTTTTATCTCTTTATCAAATATTTTAAATCTTCCCAATCTTATATCATATCAATATTTTTTTAAAAGTAAATATATATAATTTTCCAAAAGTTTATTTATATCTTTAGCCAACTTTACTCAAACAATTGCATTTCTTAATCATAAATCTCCAACATAATATTTATTATAAATCTCAAAATATTTTCTAGTAGTAGGATCAACTGCTTTTAATTGTCAAATTAAAAAAGCATTTATACCATAACGTAAATATTCTAATACCGTATCAATAGAAATTTTTATCCTCTGACTTTTCAAATAATCTGCTATGCTTTTAGCAGAAAATATGTTTCATATATTTGCAAATACAAATTTATATAAACTATCTAAAAAATCGATTTTCTTAACTTTATTATATCTTACCACATCTTTCAAAAGAATAGTATTATAAACTCATCTTAAATATTCAAAAATAGCCTCTCTGTTATATTTTACTTCAAAAATTCATGGTAAACCTCAAAATTGAATATACTGCAAAAACAAATCTTTACTAATTTCTTCGTCTTTAAAAATAGCAAACTCTTCTAAATCAAGAGGATAAATAAATATTTCTACATATCTACCAGTAAGTTTAGTAGCCAAATCTCCCGAAAGTAATTTAGAATTGCTTCAAGTAATAAAAATTTCAATATTTTTATACTTTGCTTGTAAATGAGTGATAAAATTTTCCCAATCTTCTATTTCTTGAATTTCATCTATTCATACAAAAATTCTAAAATTATTATCAATAGTTTGTAAAAATTTATCAAATTCTTGCTTTAAATCTTTATAATCTTTTATATAATCCCACGTTAAATCTTCCTTATTAATATAAAAAAAATTCTTTATAGGAAGATCCTTTGCTAATTTCTGAATAACAGATTTTAAAATATAACTTTTTCCCACCCTTCTTTGTCATACCAAAACTTTTACAATATTAGAACCTAAAAAATTATTTATTTTTTTTAAATAATATTCTCTAGGCACAATCTTTTCTTTCAAAATTTCGACTATCATAGAAATTTTTATAAGTAATTAAACATATTTCGAATATAATCGAAAAACATTGAAAATCAAGATATAAAAATCAAAACTTAAAAACTAAAAACAATTCTCCATTTATAAATATTTATCCAAACGAATAGTTCAAACCATATTTTAAAATTCCTTCTTTAAAAGATTTAAAAGCTTCTTTCTAAAATAATTTCTCAAATCATTTTCCTGACTATATTGTAATCAATACAAATAATACGTTTTCGCTAATTTATAATTTCATTTAGCAGAATAATAATCTCCTAAAAATTTAAAAAATATAGGCTTTGGGTAAAACTTTGCCAAATATTTAAAATATCTCACAGCCTTATTAACATAACCTAATCTATAATAAAATAATCATTTTCAATATCTACAAACATACACATAGTGTTTGCCAACATTTTTATAACATTGCTTTATAATTTTAACTATATCTTGCTTATTGTTAGATACAATTTCATATCATCTATCATCATATAAAAAATAGTTAAAAAATGTCCAAAAATCATAAACATTAGCTTGTTTAGTATCAAGAAAATTTTTATAAATATCAAATGCTCTGGAAAAGTCTCATAACTTTACATAAGACAAAAACAAATACCTTCTAACGTCATCTTTATAAATAAAATCCTCTTTTTTTAACAAAGGATTAAGATATAATATTACATCAGCATATTTTCTCAAATCATATAACAACACTCACATTAAAAATCTATAAAAATCACTATTATCTTTATCTAAGTCTTGCAATTTTTTTAAGTAATCTACAGCTTGCTGTTTTTGAAAAATATATAAATTGTAAGCTACTATTTGTAAAGGTAATAAATAACTTGAAGAATACTTTAATACCTTTAAAGCCAAAAGATATGATGGATAAAAGTATCACTCATTAAACCAAACATAAGCTATCAGTGATGGAAGATAATAAAAACTAACATCTCTATATTGACGAAAAATGTCATATTGTTTCAAAATTTGTCTCGCAAAATCTGAATATTTTCAAGTCAATAATTGAAATTTTATAACATTATAATATCCAGTAAAATCTAAACTTAGAGGAAGATAAAAACTACTATAAAAGATATAATCTTGTTCATCGATTATATGATTTTTATTCAAATATTTTAATAAACTCTGAAATTCTTTTTTATTTTTAACAAAATACTCGGTATTTATCAAAACATACAATAATTTCTGTGCCTCATCCTTGGATACTATCTGAAAATTTCATTTATAATAAATCTTCATCAACTTTAATGCCAAATCAAACTGATTAAGCAAAATAGCTTTATTAATTCAAAGCCATAAAATATTCTTATCTTTATTTAAATCATACATTGCTAACAAGATTTGTAGCTGTGCCACTTGATCTCAATTAATCAACGACATAGTATAAAGCCTTTTCAATTGAGAAAGATCTACGTTATTTTGTGAATTTCACAAATTTAAAAATCAAGAAAGTAAATCTGAAACCTTTCAAGTAAAATCTAATTCTTCAACAGAATGTATATTTTTTCAAGTAAAGCTATTTTCAACTACTTGTTTTTCTATCTTTATATCTCAAGCAATATCAATAGCATCCAATTGTTTTTTTACTTGTATTGGTGAATTTCTAGTAATATACCAATTTAAAAATAATCATAAAACTACAAAAGTCACTCAAATCAAATAAATAATAATTTTCCTATTTGAAAAACTCATCATAAAGATCATCAAAAATTAAAGGTATTTTACTATGAAGCATATCCAAAAGAGTCAAAGCCACTACCCTAATATCAGGATGTGCAGCAGGATGACATCTAAGAGTGAAAAAATGCCTTAACTCCCTCAAATTCATAGTTACAATTATTTCTGTTTTTAAATCATTCGGCAAGATTCATCTTGCTTCCTGTGGTTTCCATCATCGATCATTCAAAAATTTTCAATAAGTCTGTGCTATCTTAGTATGAAAATTATACCATTCTTTTACTTGTTCTTCTGGTTTTTCTATTATCCAAGCAGGATATATAATTTTATATCCATGTTTTTGTCAATATTTAACATATCTAGTACTCTCTTGTGTATAAGAGGCTATTCTATGTCTTACAAGTTCGTGAGTAACTCCTCTATTTGTTATAACTTTAAATGTTATCTTTTCATGTTCTATTGTTGAAAGATGTTGCAAGGTTAAAATATGTTTTAAAAGTTTGTAATGACTATCAGGTCAAATTCTATCAAAAGACTGATAAGCTGTCCTTATAGCTCTTTCTAATTTTCTTAAAATCTTTTCTCACCATTGAGGATCAGAATAATAATTCTCTTCCAATATTTCAACTTCTGGTAAAACTACTTCAACATCAGGATTATCAAATAAATTTTTATGTTTTTCATAAAACTTTTCCAAATCCTTTATAGTCTTTATTAATGCCATAGTTTTAAATA
>JAMOTU010000205.1 GCA_027062165.1 Candidatus Altimarinota bacterium | reverse complement strand
TTAGTTCAAGATGGAAAGCTTACGGAAGAATTATATGAAGTTATTAACAAGTGGCAAGATAAATTAGGAGATGTATTTAAAACTATTCCGCTTGAGAAAAATGTAGGTCTTGGAGATGCTTTAAATATTGGTATTGATAAATGCAGTTATGAGCTAGTAGCAAGAATGGATACAGATGATGTAGCATTGCCACATCGTTTTGCAAAACAATTAGAAGTTCTTAAAAATAAAAATATAGATATTTGTGGTAGTTGGGTAAGTGAATTTGATGGTGATGAAAGTCAAATAATTTCATATCGTAAATTGCCAGAAAATCATAATGAAATAGTTGGATTTGCTAAAAAAAGAAATCCTATTAATCATCCAGCCGTAATGTATAAAAAAAGTTCCGTATTAAAAGCTGGAGGATATAAATATATGCTTTGGTTTGAAGATTATTATTTATGGGTAAGAATGATATTAAATGGAGCTAAATTTTATAATATTCAAGAACCGTTGGTGAAAATGAGAGCTGGTTATGGACAGCTTACAAGAAGGAGAGGATTTAAATATGCAAAAGCAGAATATGATTTTTTAAAAGAGTTAAAAAAAATTGGATTTTTAAATAGTTTTGAATTTTATACGAATGTATTTATAAGAGTTCCAACCAGGCTTTTGCCTAAAAGTTTTGTTAAACATATTTATCATTTTATTAGAAAGAAATAGGTTTATAACCCCTTTCCACCAATCATCACCCATATAGTTTTAAAAATAGTCTTAACTTCAAGCCAAAGTGACCAATTTTTTATATAGTAGAGATCATACATTAGTTTTTGATAAGCGTCTTCTTCATTTGTTCCGTATGGGTAACATACTTGCGCCCAACCTGTAATTCCTGGTTTTACAATGTGTCTCAGATTATAATAAGGAATATTTTTTTCAAAAATTTCAATCCAATATTTCCTTTCAGGTCTAGGACCTATCATATGCATATCGCCTTTAATAACATTCCATAGTTGAGGTAATTCATCGATTCTTGTTTTCCTCATAAAAGCGCCCCATTTAAATACTCTTGGATCGTCCTTGCTTGCAAATTGAGGTTTTTCTTTTTCTGCATCTGGGATCATACTTCTAAACTTATAACATACAAACTCTTCGCCTTTTAATCCTACTCTTTTTTGTGCAAAAATAATTGGACCATCAGGACTTTCTTTTTTTATTCTATAAGCCGAATATGCCATAATAGGAGCTGTAATAATAGCCAGAGGAATAGCAATAGCAAAATCAATTAATCTTTTTAATAAATACTTCTTTTTATTAAAAGGTTTTATCTCATCTAAAAAGTCTATATCACTTCCATCTTTTGGGATATAGATTTTTTTAAGATACTTTTCAAGAAAATGTTCAATTGTTAGAAATTTGATACCTTTTAATTCAAGCTTTGTCAGATAGTTTATAATATCTTTATCTGTATTTGGATGATTTAGTATTATTATTTTGTGATTTTTTATTTTCTTTTTAATGTTTTCTAAACTTACATCTTCTAAAAACTCGATATTATCTATTTTTTCTTTTTCTATTTTAGTAAATTTGTATTTATTACCTATTACTAACAATCAGAACCTTTTGATTTTTGATAGAATTTTATCCAAAAAAAGGTATAATGCCCCTAAATGTCAAGACAATAATTTAAAAATTTTAGTTTCCATTTTTTAAGCTCCTTTATGTAACATTTTCTTATAAACATTCATAGGTTTCTCATACCCAAGTGATGAATGAAATCTTTTGTTATTATAAAAATCAATAAAGTTTTTTATACCTTTTTAATTCTTTGACATTTTCATACTCCTTAATATAAATTTCCTCATATTTTAATGTTCTAAAAAATCTCTCAATTACAATATTGTCAATGGCTCTACCTTTTTGAATTCATTGAGATTTTTATACCATTATTTTTGAGATAGTCGGTATGTTTTTTTGAAGTATACTGACTTCTCTGGTCTGAGTTAAATATCTCAGGCTTGCCAAATCTATTTATTGCTTCTTGTGTTGTGCTTAACACTAAATTTGTATCCATCGTATCTGTCCTCGTTCCTGCGGAATTGTCGTCACTTCGTTCCTCGGATGATATGTTCCAGGCAAAGACTGATTTAGAGTACCAATCCATTACTACACAAAAATACATATATCCCTTTTTAACCAGAATATGTGTGATATCTCGCTCCATACCTGATTTGGTCTGTTTATATCCGTATCGTTTAATAAATAAGGATAAACGTTAATATTATCTCTTTTGAGACTGATTTCTTTCTTTTTTGTTTGGTCTTAAACCAGCAATATTTATTAATCTCATAAGTTTGTGTACTTTATTGTGTCCTATTTTAAATCCTTCGGCTTTAAGCTGTTGATGTATCCTTCTATATCCATAAACTGATATTTCAGAATATATCTCATCTATTCTTCTCATAAGCTTTATATCATGTTCTTTCATTGGTATTGGTTTATAATACAAATTTGAACGATTTAACTTTACTAACTGATGTTACGCACATTTCAATTTTTGCAACTCCTTAAAGGCTATCATATTAGCCTTAATCCATAATTTGGCTTTTAAAGCGTGTTTGATTTTTAAAGTTTCAAGTTTGAAAAAAGCAAGAATTGATAAAAATATATGGTTTGATTGAGTTTTAACTATTTTTGTAGGAGATTTTCCTACAGCTGTATTTTGTTTAATTGATTTGTGATACTCTTCAATTTTCCATCTTTTTTGATAGATTGTTTGTATTTTATCTTCATCAAGAGTAGTATCACTACAGATAAGATAAATTGCACCCTTACTTCCGTCTTTGTTTTTAAAGACTTGTTTATATAAAAGGATAGGTTTACTAAATCCTTTTATATAACCTAATATTGGTTTTTTATCTATATCTGCAATACTATCTACCCTTTGAAATTTACCTTGTAATTTTTCTTTTTTGCTTAAAGCAAATAGCCTATTACTTTTTATTGCACATATGAAATGTTTTTTCTTTTTTGTTATTAATTCTAAATTTTCCTTTGATGAAAACCAGCTATCCATTAATACATATTTAAACTTTATATGATTTTGAATACTTCTTATAAACATCTCTCTTAACATTTCATTCTTTGTTTTCAATGATTTTCTCTTCTCTTTTTTTGTTTTTATATCACAATATTTTATATCTTTTTTTACAATCTCAAAATTTACTGGTATTGAAATTCCAGCACTATTTATATATAAACAACTTAAAATATTTACCCCTTTTATATGCCTCCCTTTTGAATGATCATAATGCCAACATATAATATCATTCTCTTTACTACAACTTTTCTTTACTATTGTATCATCAAATACTATAACCCCTCCCTTATCTTCTATCTCTCTAACCATCCTCTTAACATTAAGCCATAAAGTTTTTGAATTAAATTCATTATTTGATAAAAATCTTGTTATCTGCTCATGACTTAACTCATCTATTATTCTACTTAATCCTGTAGCTCTAGCTTGCCCTTGCACACTTATTAAATAATCTGTGTATATATCAATTAATCTCTCTTTATCTATCCTTCTCATATTTGCTATTTTAGCATAAAGTGCGTAACATCAGTTTATTAATTTACATTGCCTTATTACTGATAAATTTTTAAGCTTGAACTCTATGAGGCTTTTTTTATTTGATAAGTTCAAGCTTTTTAGTTTTCTCACAGCCTAGTCCCTCTTTATCATAGTCTTCCCAAGGGTTTTTACCAATTCCTCGCTCTCTTTTTTAACCTTTCAATTTTTTCTTTATATTCTTTTGTCCCATTTCCTAAATCAAATGTCAAACTCGCATTTTCTAAAAACTGCTTTTTCCATTTTCTTAATGTTTGAACTGTTATTCCATATTTGCTCGCTATGTTTGATAAACTATCCTCTTTTCTTAATACTTCTAATACTACCTTTGTTTTAAATTCTGCACTGTATGTCTTTTTCATTTTTCGCCCTTTTCTTTGAAAGTATTTTAGCTTATTTTTTCTCTAAATCTTTTGGGGCATTATATTTTTTTCCAATTACTAGCAAATTATTCCTTTTCTTCTTTTAGGCTTTTTATAAATTCGATAAAGAATATTAAAAATATGCTTAGTATTAATGAAGTAATGAAAGCTACCGTTATTATTAATTTTCTTTTAGGTTTTATAGGTTTGTCTTGTTTTTTGATGTTTCCAATTACATGAGTTTTTGTAATGTAGGTAGGAGATATTTGAGATTTTAGTTGAATTATTTTAAGTTTTAGGTTTTGTATTTGAGTTAAATAATTTGAAATGGTATTAAGTAGGATTTGGTAAATTTGAGAATCTTTTGTTAGATTTAGTTGTGATTTTAGAAATTTAATTTGTTTATATATAGTGTTTATTTGATTGTTTAAAATCTTGATTTCTTGTTTTTTAAATGAAATGAAATTTTGTATTTTTTTATTTTCTTGAGAGTGAATATCTTTTAGTATTAATTGTAAATTATTGATGGCTTCTTTGTTTGAATAATTAAATATATTTATTTCTATAATATTTGGAACTTTTTTTAGATTTGCTTTTGCTTGTGGATATTTATTTTTTTGTGTATATTTGCTGTTAAAGTAAGTAACCACGTAATTAGGGTCTAAAAAATAATATTTTCTGTTGTTTGTAATTAAATTATAATATCCAACTTCAACGTTTGCCGTTATTTTATAAATAGGCTTTTGAAGATAAACGTAGATTGTTGTAAGTAGCGTAATGGTGAAAGTAAAAATTACAATAAACTTTTTATATTTTAAAATGGTTTTAATTATTTCTTTTAAATCTATTTCTTCTTCCTCGCAAATTGGAACATATTGAACTGGTATTAATTGAGGTTCTTTTTTCTCCATTTATTGCCTTTTTTATTGTTATAATATCAAAAAAAAGGTGTTTTATGAAGAAGTTAGCGATCATAGGTCTAGGATATGTTGGTTTGCCTTTAGCGGTAACATTTAGTAAAAACTATTATGTAATAGGTTTTGATGTAAACAAAGAAAGGATAAAAGAGTTAAAAGAAGAATTTGATAGAACTTTGGAAGTTGAAGAAAAAGAATTAAAAGAGGCTATAAAAAACGGGCTTAAATTTACCTATAATCTTGATGAAATAAAAAATGCTAATATTTTTATAGTTACCGTGCCAACGCCAATAGATAAGCATAAAAACCCTGATTTAACTCCTTTGATTAAAGCAAGCGAGAATGTTGGAAAAGTATTAAAAAGAGGAGATATTGTAATATATGAAAGTACAGTATATCCAGGATGTACAGAAGAAGTGTGTGTGCCAATACTTGAAAAAGAATCAAAACTTAAATTTAACAAGGACTTTTTTGTAGGGTATTCTCCTGAGAGGATAAATCCCGGTGATAAAAAACATAGATTAGAAAATATATTAAAAGTAACATCAGGTAGTACCCCAGAGATTGCAAAAGAGATAGATAGCCTATATGCAAGTATAATTGAAGCTGGTACTCATTTAGCCCCATCAATTAAAGTAGCAGAAGCTGCAAAAGTAATAGAAAACGCTCAAAGGGATATAAACATAGCGTTTGTAAATGAACTTGCCCTCATATTTGATAAATTAAATATAGATACAAAAGATGTATTAGAAGCAGCAGGAACTAAATGGAACTTTTTAAAATTTACCCCAGGACTTGTAGGAGGGCATTGCATAGGAGTTGATCCATATTATTTAACATACAAAGCAAAAGAGATTGGATATCATCCAGAAATAATTTTAGCTGGAAGAAGACTAAATGATAATATGGGAATATTTGTAGCAAATAAGCTAATAAAACTTATGATAAAAAAAGGGCATACAATAAAAGGGAGCAAGGTATTGGTTTTAGGTATAACATTTAAAGAGCATACACCTGATATTAGAAACAGTAGAGTAATTGACGTAATAAGAGAGCTTCAAGAGTTTGGAGTTAATGTAGATGTATATGACCCATGGGCAGATAAAAAAGAAGTAAAAAGAGAATATAATCTTGAATTAATAGAAAATAGAAAATTAAAAATTGAAAATTATGATGGAGTGGTATTAGCAGTTGCTCATAAGGAATTTAAAGAACTAGAAGAGAAAATAAAAAAAGCAAAAAAAACTTCAAACCTTGTAGTTTATGATATTAAAAGCTTTTTTGATAAGTATATTGTTGATGGGAGATTATAATGAAAAAGTTTGCACTAATAGGAGCTGCTGGATATATAGCACCAAGACACTTAAAGGCAATTAAAGATACAGGAAACATTCTTGTTGCTGCGCTTGATAAGTGCGATAGTGTTGGGATTATCGATAGTTATTTTCCAGATGCTGATTTTTTTGTAGAATTTGAAAGGTTTGACAGACATGTAGATAAACTTAAAAGAAACGGTCAGAAAATTGATTATGTAAGTATAACAACTCCTAATTATTTACATGATGCTCATATAAGATGGGCGCTTAGAAGCGGTTGTGATGCAATATGTGAAAAACCTCTTGTGCTTAATCCTTGGAATATAGACGCTTTAAAAGAGATTGAAAAAGAAACCGGAAAAAAAGTTTATAATATATTACAACTTAGACTCCATCCTTCAATTATTGCTTTAAAAGAAAAGATTTCAAAAGAATTAAAAGAAAATCCTAATAAGGTTTATGATATTGATTTAACATATCTCACAAGCAGAGGTAAATGGTATTTTATAAGCTGGAAAGGTGATGAGAGTAAAAGTGGAGGAATTGCAACTAATATAGGAGTTCATTTTTATGATATGTTAAGCTGGATTTTTGGAGAGGTTGAAGAAAATATTGTTCATCTCAAAACACCTTATGCAAATGCCGGGTTTTTAAAATTAAAACATGCCAATGTCAGATGGTTTTTAAGTGTAATTTACGATTATATTCCAAATAATATTAAAGCAAAAGGTCAAAGGACATACAGAAGTATAACTATTGATGGAGAAGAGATTGAGTTTAGCGGAGGATTTACAGAACTTCATACAAAAAGTTATGAAGAGATATTAAAAGGTAATGGATTTGGACTTGATGAAGCAAGAAAGTCAATTGATATTGTTTCAACTATTAGACATTTAGAACCAGTAGGACTTAGAGGAGATTATCATCCTTTTGCTAAAAAGGTTTTAAATGGATAAAAAATATTTTGTACATGAAAGCTCTTACGTTGATGACAACGTAGAAATAGGAGAGGGAACAAAAATTTGGCATTTTTGTCATGTTTTAAGTAATACTAAAATTGGTAAAAATTGTTCATTCGGTCAAAACTGTGTAATAGGTCCTAATGTAAAAATAGGAAATGGTGTAAAAGTTCAAAATAATGTCTCTATTTATGATGGAGTTGAAATAGAAGATGATGTTTTTTTAGGACCATCTTGTGTTTTTACAAATGTAATTAATCCAAGGGCTTTTATAGAGAGGAAAGATGAATTTAAAAAGACTTTATTAAAAAAAGGATGCTCTATTGGAGCAAATGCTACAATTGTATGTGGGGTGACAATAGGGGAGTATGCACTAATTGGGGCTGGTGCAGTAGTTACAAAGGATGTAAAGCCATATGCACTAATGGTAGGAGTACCTGCAAGGCAGATAGGTTGGGTTGATAAGGCAGGCAATAGAATGAGCTTTGATGAAAACGGTATTGCAGTTGATAGTTTTGATGGGAGTAAATATATTATAATAGATGGAAATATTAAGGAGCTTTAAATGCGAGTATCTATTGAAATACCTAACGAAAAATTGGCAAGTAAAATAATTAAAATTTTAGAAGTATTTAAGGATGAGGGAGTTAGAATTATTAGTAAACAAAATGAATTAGATAATTGGAGAGAAATAGGAATGAATACGCACTCTGCAAATAGAGATGATGATGAATATTTATATGAAGCGGCTTGGGAGTTTTATAATGAGAAATATTCTAATTGATTTGAATATTTTGCTTGATTATTATGAATATGATAGAAGAGAAAAATATCCTGAATCAATAAAGGCATTTGATTTTTTAAAAAATAAAGAGTTTGCTTTTATCTCTTCTTCTAGTTTAGATAATTTTGAATTTATCAAATATGGAGATATTTCAAAAGTTAGAAAAGATTTAAATAGAAAGCAAAAATTAGAAATTGTTCATAATTTTATAAAAGAAATTATTTCGTTTTTCAAAATAGCCAAGACTCCATCGTATATTGAAATTGATTTTAATGATATTGAAGATTCTCAAATAATAGCAAGCGCAAAAGCAATTGATGCTTTAATTTTAACAAGAGATGAAAAATTACTTCAAAAGTATCCAGATATTACAATTTCTCCAAAAAAGTTTTTAAAAAAGGTTGAAAAAAACGAAACAGATATAGATTTTGCAAATCTTAAAAAGCAATATTTTTTGTATCAAAGCGAAATAGAAAAAGCAACAGATAAAGTTTTAAATCACGGCAAATATATTATGGGACCTGAAATAAGTGAATTAGAAGAGAAACTTTGTGAATTTACGGGGTCTAAAAATGTAATAACCTGTTCTAGCGGAACTGATGCCCTGCTTCTTGCTATGATGGCATTAGATATAAAACCGGGAGATGAGATAATTACGACTCCATTTACTTTTATTGCAACGGCTGAGACGATAGCATTGCTAAAAGCAAAACCTGTTTTTGTGGATATTGATGAATCAACTTACAATATTGACCCTAAAAAAATAGAAGAAAAAATAACTCCTAAAACAAAAGGAATAATATCAGTTAGTCTTTACGGACAGCCAAGTGACTTGGATGAAATAAATAAAATTGCTAAAAAATATAATCTTTTTCATATTGTAGATGGAGCACAATCTTTTGGAGCGACTTATAAAGGTAAAACAGAAGTTCACTATTGTGATATCTATACCACGAGTTTTTTTCCGGCAAAACCTCTTGGATGTTATGGAGATGGGGGAGCAGTGCTTACAAATAATGATGAATTGGCCGAAAAAATGAAAATGTTAAGAGTACATGGACAAAATAAAAGATACCATTATAAATATATTGGACTTGGTGCTAGGCTTGATACTATTCAGGCTGCAATATTACTTGTTAAACTTAAATATTATGAAAAAGACTTAAAATTAAGACAAGAAGTAGCTGAAAAATATAATGAAAAACTTTCGGGGAATATTGTTAAACCTACTGTAAAACCTGATAGAACAAGTGCATGGGCTCAATATAGTATAAGGGTAAAAAAAAGAGATAAAGTTCAAGAAAAATTAAAAGAAGCAGGAATTCCAATAGCTGTTCATTATCCAATGCCTCTTCATATGCAAGAGTGTTTTAAATATCTTGGATATAAAAAAGGAGATTTTCCTGTGGCTGAGAAGGTAAGTAAAGGAATTATGAGTCTTCCTATGAATCCGTATTTGAGTAATGAAGAGATTGAGTATATAGTAAAAAAGGTAGAAAAATTTGCTCAATAAACTAAAACCAAAAAGTGAATTTGCAAAAAATGTATTGACTTTAATGACAGGAACAACTATTGCGCAAGCAATACCTATTGCAATTAGTCCTATTCTTACAAGGCTTTATACTCCGGAGGATTTTGGGGTGTTTGCTCTTTTTATGGCTATTACTTCGATTTTTGGAAGTATTGCAAATGGTAGATATGAGCTGGCTATAATGCTTCCAAGAAAAGATGAAGATGCTATAAATATAATGGCACTTGGATTTATTATAAATGTAGTTTTATCTTTGTTTTTACTTTTTGTAGTTATAATCTTTCATGATAATATTGTAAATTTATTAAATAACAAAGAAATTTCCCCTTGGCTTTACTTAGTGCCTGTTAGTGTATTTTTAATGGGGCTATTTAATTTACTAAATTATTTTAATAATAGAAAAAAATTCTATAAAGATTTAGCAAAAGCGAATATTTATAAATCTATCGGTATGGCAATAGTTCAACTAAGTCTTGGATTTTTAAAAGTTGGAGCTTTTGGACTGATAAGTGGGCAGATTTTTTCTCAGATAATTTCGAATACGAAGTTATTTTTAAATATTAAAAGGTTGAATTTATTGAGTAAAATTAAAAAACTGAAAATGATTGCTTTAGGAAAAAGATATAAAAAATTTCTATTAATTGATACATTTGTTGCTTTAATTTATATTATTTATAATAGAACAATTATTGTATTTTTACAAAAGTTTTATAATAGTAGTGTAGTTGGACAATATTTTTTTGCAGAAAAGTTAGTTCAAATCCCTTTGAGCTTTATTAGAATATCTATTTCTAATGTGTTTTTTGAAAAAATTTCTAAATTATCAAAAGAAGATATTTATAATGAAGCTAATCAATTAAGTATTAAGATATTTAAACTTTCTTTTATACCATTTTTTTTAATTATATTTTTGTCTTCATATTATGTACCTTTTATTTTTGGTAATGAGTGGAGTATATTGCATAAGTATATAATCATAGTTTCTTTATCTGCTTATATAACGTTTTTAATATCACCGTATTCTTATGTGTTAAAAATTATAGAAAAACAAGAGGTTTCTTTTCTTTTACATTTAATCAAATTATTATTTTTTTTGTTTTATTTTATTGTATTTAAGGAGTTATTTATAATGGAATTTTTATTTTTTTTCATTTTTATTGATTCTATTATATCATTGTTTTTTTTAAATATTCAGATATATTTTTTAATAAATAGATTTAAAATAACTTTTATACATATAATATGGATATTGTTATCTAGTTTTATTTATTGGTATATTTTTATGTTAGGAGATTAAATTGAAAAGAATATTACTATTAACGCCTATGAGTTTAGATCCTATTCATCCGCGTGTAGAGATGATTTTAAGTTTTTTAAAAATAAACAATAACATTGAAGTTAAAAATCTTACTAAAAACTCTAAAATAAACAAGATAAATTATATTACTTTAGGTTTTTTTAATTTAGTAGCTTTTTTTAAATCAATTAAATATATTAAAAATTTTTCAGGCGAGATAGTGTATATAACTGATTTACAATATTTACCTATTGCAATTATAGGGAAACTTTATAAAAAAAAGGTTATATATGAAACTTTAGATAATAATGTTGAATTATATTTTTATAACTTAAATAAGAGATTTTCTTTTATAAAAAGTTTTGCTTTTTTAAAGAGTTTCTTTAAATATTTAGAAAAAAAAGTTTCATCTATATTTGTAGATAGAATAATAGTAAACTCAAAAGCTTTGAAAGAATATTTTTTACCATTAAAGTCTGAGATAATTTTTTATGCTTCTCCTTTTGAAAATAAATTTAAAATAAATTATTATTTAAATAATGTAGCATTTTTATATTTAGGTCTTTTTAATGAAGCTAAAGGAGCTAAAGAAATATTAGAATTTACATATAAATATAAAATTAAGACTTTTATTTATGGGGAAGTACAATTAAGTGAAGATTTAAAAAGAAAATTTAATAAATTAAAAAAAGAAGGATTAATTTTTCATAAAAATAGATTGTCTAGCTTTAAATTGCAAGAGGAATTAGAAAAACTATTTAAATTATATAGATTAATAGGTTTTAGTCTAATTAAAGATATACATTATAGTTATGCAACTCAAGAAGCTAATAAGGATATCGATTATATGGCTATGGGTATTCCTTTTATAGGTAATTATAGAATTCCGACTAAAGAAAAGATAGAAAAAGGATGTGGTGTATTTTTTGATAACCTATCTGATATAGAAAGATTATTTAAAGATAAAGGTTTTTATTTGGAGAAATCACAACAATGTCTAAATAATTATGAAAAAAACTATTCACAAACAATTTTTAAAAATAAATTAAAAAAAATAATAGAAGAGTTATGAAAATACTAATCCCAAACAACAATATTGCCGAAAGAAAATATATTATAGATATTTTATTAGGAGAATTTTTAGGATTAGAATATAAAATTGAAATAAAAGATACTAAAAATTATGAAATTATTTTAAAAAACGGCAATAAATTAATAATAGAAGACCATTTTTTTAATAAATGTCCAAAAGATTTGGAATATTTAAATGAAAAAAATATTCCTCAAAAAGTAGAGTTTGGAAATAATGATTTTATAGTTGAAGAAAATATTCCTATAATTTATGGCACAAATAAACTAATCACCAATCACCAATCATCAATCACTATAACCTGTGGAATAGATATTTTTGCTTCAAGTTTTTTTATGCTTACTCGCTGGGAAGAGTATGTAAAAAAAGAAAGAGATATTCACAACCGCTTTCCAGCATATGCAAGTTTAGCTTATAAAAATAACTTTTTAGATAGACCGGTGGTGAATGAATATGTTGAAATGCTTTGGAATATGTTAAAGTTTTTAGGCATTAAGCAAGAGAGAAAAAAGAGAGAGTTTGAGTTTGTTTTAACTCATGATGTGGATGTGGGTTATAAATATAGTTCAATTTTAAGTGGCACAAGAGAAATAGTAGGAGATATTATAAAAAGAAAAAATCCTATTTTAGCAATAAAAAACTTTTCGAATAAGATTTTAACTCATTTAAAATTAAAAAAAGACCCTTTTGATACTTATGATTATTTAATGGATATTAGTGAAAAAATTGGGGTAAAATCATACTTTTTTTTACATTCGAGTAGTAGTGCTAAGCAAGATGTAAATAACGATAAATTTTTAAAACAGGTAGTAAAAAAAATAAAAAAAAGAGGGCATTTTTTAGGTTATCATCCATCATATAATGCTTATAATGATTTTGAACTTTTTATTAAAGATAAAGAAAGAATAGAAAATATAATTGGAGAGAAATTAACTGTTGGAAGGCAACACTATTTAAGATTTGAAGTTCCCACTACTTGGCAAATTTGGGAAGATGCAAAAATGAAATGGGATAGTACTTTGAGTTATGCAGATAAAGAAGGGTTTAGATGTGGAGTTTGTTATGAATATAGTGTTTTTAATATAATTACAAGAAAAAAACTTAATTTAAAAGAAAAACCTTTAATTGTAATGGAAGGAAGTTTTACAACGTATCAGCCAAATATAACTCCACAAGAGATGGAATATAAGATAAAATATTTAATAGATAAAGTCAAAAAATATAATGGAGAATTTGTTTTTCTTTGGCATAATAGTAGTTTTGGTGGAAGTTGGAAGAAATTTAAATATATATATGAAGAGGTATTAAAAAAATGAAAATCTTAACAATAATCGGAGTAAGGCCTCAATTTATAAAATTTAAGGATATATGACAATGTTAAATTATCAAAATTTTAAATTAATTATAAAAGCTAAAAAAGTTCCTATTGTTTCTAATCCTATAATAAGCTATATTGAAGATAAAAATAATAATCATTTATATTGTGAAATTTATTGGAAAAATATTTTAATAGCAAAAGGAATTATATTAGATTTTTATAAAGAATTTGAAAATATTGAAGATTTTACTTATGTTTCAACTTTTGAATGGCAAGGACAAATATATACTAAGAATACATATTTTGGACAAAAAATATTTGAGATAAAAAATTTTACAAATCCTCCATTAGATGAGCAAAAAAGAAAAAGTTATTTAAGTGAAATGGTTAATAATTTTACTCCATATATTGAGAGTTTAATTAATCATTCTATTAATCCAATAATTTCTTATGTTCCTTCACATTCTAAAATACCAGAAAATATAGCTTATCAACTAGCTAATGATAATAATTTACAAATAGTTAATATTATTCAAAAAAATAGTAGTTTTCAAAGTAAAAATTTAACAGCAATTGATACACAAAGCTTTGATAAATATATAGTAAATTTACAGGGAATTTCTAAAAATAATACTTTTGTAATAATTGATGATGTAGTTGGAACTGGGGCTACATTTTGTGAAGTAATGTATAAACTTTATGAATTTAATCAAAAGATTAATTATTTTTTAGCAGTTGTAAAGGATGTGAAAAGATGAAAAAAGTGTTTATAAGTGGTTCAATAGATATAAATAAATTAGATGATTTAGTGATAAATAGTTTAGATAAAATTATATCTCAAAATATTCAAGTGTTAGTAGGAGATGCCAATGGAGTTGATACATTAGTGCAAAAATATTTAGCTAGACAAAATTATTTTAATGTAATTGTTTATACAATTTTTGAGAAACCTAGAAATTTATTATCCAATAATTTTAAAATTGAGAGAATAGATGTTGAAAATTTTTTTGGACGAAAAGCACAAGAAAAAAAAGATGAAGCTATGACGAAAAATAGTGATTATTCTTTTGTTATATGGAATGGTAAAAGCAAAGGAAGTTTTAATAATATTTTAAGAGCCATAGAAAATAATAAAAAATTGAAAGTATATTATACAAAAGAAAAGAGATTTTTAGAAAAAGAGGAATTAAAAGTTGAGAATATTAAAAAAATATATTATAAATATAATGGATTAGGATTAAAAGAATTGGCAAAACAGACTAATCAATCTTTATCTTATATAAAGGAAGTTTTAAAGCATTACCCTCAATTTAAAATAATTAATTATTATAAAGGAAAACGACAAGTTAAATATTCTATTGATTTTATAGATATTTTAAATAAACAAAATTCATTATTCAAGAAAACAACCAAATGAAAATCTTAACAATACTTGGAGCAAGACCTCAGTTTATAAAAGCGGGGGCAGTAAGTAGAGAGATAGCAAAATATGATAATATCAAAGAAATAATAGTTCATACAGGTCAGCATTATGATAGTAATATGAGTGATATATTTTTTGAAGAGTTGCATTTGCCAAAACCAGATTATTATCTTGGAATTGGAGGTAAAACTCACGGAGCTATGACAGGACAGATGATAGAGAAAATAGAAGAAGTAGCATTTAAAGAAAAGCCTGATATTATTATGGTATATGGTGATACCAATTCAACTCTTGCAGGAGCAATTGTAGGAAGCAAAATGCATATTCCAATAGCCCACGTAGAAGCTGGACTTAGAAGTTTTAATATAAAAATGCCAGAAGAAGTTAATAGAATTTTAACAGATAGAGTAAGTAAATGGCTTTTCTGTCCGACAGATACTGCTGTTGAGAATTTAAAAAAAGAAGGATTTGAAAATTTTGACTGTAAAGTTATAAAAAGTGGAGATGTAATGCAAGACGCTGCTTTGTTTTATAGACAATATGCAAAAAAACCTGAAAATGTAGAAATAGAAGAAAATTTTATTTTATCAACAATTCATAGGGCTGAAAATACAGATAATGAGAATAGATTAAAAAATATTTTTGAAGCTCTTGAAACAATAGCAAAAGAAAAACAGGTTATTTTACCACTTCATCCAAGGACTAAGAGGATTATTCAGAATATAGGTTTAAAATTAAAAAATATTACTATTATTGAACCCGTTGGATATTTAGAAATGGTATGGCTTTTAGATAACAGTGATATGGTAATAACTGATAGTGGAGGACTTCAAAAAGAGGCATTTTTCTTTAAAAAGCCCTGTATTACTTTAAGAGATGAAACTGAGTGGGTTGAACTTATTGAAAATAAGTTTAACGTATTAGCGGGGGCTAATAAAGAAAAGATTCTAGATGTTTATAGAAGTTTTGAATTTAATAATAATTTTGATGTTGATTTATATGGGGATGGGAGAGCGAGTGAGAGGATTGTTAAGGAATTATTAGGATGAAAAAAATATTATTAGTTACATCTACTTTTTATCCTCAAAATAAAGTTTCTGTTTTAAGAGTAGGAGAGTGGAGTAAATATTTAGCCAAATATGGATATGAAGTTACGGTGTTAACTCCTAAAAAATATAGTTTTTTAGGACCTTTTGGATTAAATAAAAAATTGCCAGATAATGTAATAATAAAAGAAGTTGATTTTTTACCAGATGTTTTAAAGAAAAAATTGGATAAAAAAGTAAATACAATTGTTTACGCTAATAATGAAAGTAATATATATTCTTTAAAGTTATTTGTTAGAAAATTAAGAAGGTATATAGGAAGTTTGATTGATATACATGATTTATGGATTAAACCTGCTTTAAAAGAGGCAATAAAATTGCATGAACAAAAAAAATTTGATTATATAATTAGTTCTTTTTCACCTCCTGCTGTTCATATTATAGCTCATAAATTAAAAATTCATTATCCATCTGTTAAATGGATAGCAGATTTTAGAGATCTGTGGGCTTATAATCATATTCTTAATCCAAGAGGTATTTTTAAAATATATGAAAAGTATAGAGAAAGTAAAGTTCTTTCAAATTCAGATTGTATAGTAACAGTTTCAAAGCCATTAAGTGATTTGATGAAAGAGGCATATCCAGAAAAGAATGTATTTACAATTGAAAATGGTTTTGACCCAGAAGAGTTTCCTAATTGGAAAGAAAATATTGTAAAATTTCCAGAAATAAAAGACAAATTGACTATATCATATCTTGGTACTATTTATCCAGAAAAAAGAGATCCATCAATTTTGTTTGAGTCTATCAATGAATTGATTGAAGAGGGATTTTTATCAAAAGATAGGGTAGAAATTAATTTTTATGGTGATAATAAAAAACAACTTTTAGAAATTATTAATCCCAAAAATTTAAATAAATTTGGGATTATAAATATAAAAGGTTTTGTATCAAGAGAAGAATCTTTAAAGATACAGAAAAACTCTGATTTGCTTTTATTATTAGAATGGAATGATCCATCTGCTAAAGGAGTT
The DNA here is from genome assembly GCA_027062165.1 of Candidatus Altimarinota bacterium. Lineage (GTDB taxonomy): Bacteria > Patescibacteriota > Gracilibacteria > Absconditabacterales > Absconditicoccaceae > JAMOTU01. The sequence goes on along the minus strand of JAMOTU010000205.1, from coordinate 3,180 downwards.
TTGACTGGAAAATTGTTTGAATATTTAGTGAGTGGAAGACCAATCTTAGCTATTGGTATATCAAATGAAAATGCTGCTGGAGAAGTTATAGAAAAAACTAAAACAGGTAAATTATTTTTAGAAAAAGAAAGTTTAAAAAATGAGTTAAAAAAAATTTTTGTTAATCAAAAAATAGAGTTTTATGATCCTTTAATTGAAGAGATAGAAAAGTTTTCAAGAAAAAAACAAGTGGAAAAACTTATAAGAATAATGGATGGATTATAAATGATTGATATTACTATGTTGATAGTAACTAGAAATTCAAGTAAATATATTAAAAGTTCTATTGAATCGTTAATAAAACAGGGTTATAAAAAAGAGGAATATGAAATAATTATAGTAGATGGTATGAGTGATGATGATACTGTTGAAATTGCAAAAAATTATTTAAATAGCCAAAATATAAACTATAAAATAATAAAAAATCCTTCTAAAACATTAGCAGCTGGTTGGAATTTGGGTATTAAAAATTCACAAGGGAAATATATAGTAAGAGTAGATGCTCATGCAGAATTATTGGATTCTTATGTAAAGATTGGAGTTAAAAAATTACAAAGTGATAAAAATATAGGGGCGGTTGGAGGAGTTTTAATTACAAAATCTCAAAATTATTTAGGTAAAATGATAGCAAAAGTGTTGAGTAATCCTATTGGAGTTGGAAATTCTTTATTTAGAATAGGGATTAAAAAAGATGTTTTTACTGATACTGCTGTTTATGCTGTTTACAAAAAGGAAGTATTTAAAAAAATTGGATTATTTAATGAAAATCTAGATAGAAATCAAGATATAGATTTGCATAAAAGAATGTTAAAAAAAGGATATAAAATATTAACGACTCCTCAAATGAGAGCGGTATATTATAACAGGACTACTATGAAAAAATTTATAGAACAAGCTTTTAAGAATGGTTTTTGGGTTGTTTATGGGAAGAGTGGACATTTTAGACATTTAGCTCCATTATTTTTTGTACTAGGAATATTATTAAGTTTTTTAATTCCACAATTAACTTTATTGTTAGTAAGTTTTTATACAATTGTAGTTATATTGTTTTATATTTTTAAATCACAGGAAAAAAATATTTTAAATTTGATAGTTTTAAGTATTTTAACTTTTTTGTTGCATATAAGCTATGGAATAGGAAGTATCTTTGGTTTTTTCAAATTGATTGAAGAAAAAATAAAGGCTGTTTTATGAATAAATGGAATATCTACCAAAAAGTTTTAATTCCAAAAATACCTCCTCATATTGAGATAAATATTTCAGAGAAAGAAGTAAAAGAATTGATAAAAAAAATAGAGCATATTTTGCAAGATGGATTAGTAAGTGGGGTATGAAAGAAAAAAGTTGTTTTTGGTATGTTATTAAAAATAAAAAAGAAGATATTAATGATTATAAAAGCAAGATAAGAAATCAAATAAAAAAAGGACTAAAAAATTGCAGGGTAGAGCGGATTGATAAGAGTGTAATATTAAATGAAGGGTATGAAGTATATGTGTCGGCTTTTAAAAGATATATAACTTTTTTAAAACCTTTATCAGAGAATAGGTTTAAAGAAAAAATTTTAAAAAATGGTGAAAAAATTGATTATTGGGAAGTTTTTTATAATAATAAATTAATTGCTTATTCTTTAAATTTTATACATGATAATGTCTGTAATTATGCAAATACGAAATTTCATCCAGATTATTTAAGATATAGACCTAGCGAAGCATTTTTTTTTAAAATGAATAAATATTATTTAAAAAAAAAATGTTTTATATGTTAGTGAGGGTGCAGGAATCTTATCTCATCAAACAAATATTCAAAATTATTTAATAGAAAAGCATATTGCAAACTAAATAAAGATATAGAAATTTTAATAAGCATATTATTCCCTTTTAGAAAATTAATTTATAAAATTGAGAACAATATTTTTCAAAAAGTTAGTGTATTGTTAAAACACGAAGAGATTAGAAGAAGAATTTGTTAAAATAATAAGATTCTTACTTAGAAGTATTCTGATTAAGAAAAATACTACTTCTTTTCATCAGATATTGGCATTTTTGGTGCTTCATTTTAGTTATGGTATCGGGAGTATTGTTGGAATTTTTAGAGTTTTAAAGGAGAAATTAAATGAAAAAAAATAAACTGACTTTAATTTATATTGCAATTGCTTATATTTTTGTGTTTTTATTTCATCTATATTGGTTAACATGGGCTAGTAAAATACCAGAATTTTATTGGCACGGACAGCTTATGATAAATAATGTTGATGGATATTTTTATGGAAGTGGAGCACAAAAGATTGTAGATGGGCTTCATCAGGAAAATCCAAGACTCCAAAATGTGTGGGGATATGGGACTGCTGTAATTACTGCATATTTATCAAAGTTTTTTTATATTTCAATTGATACTTTAATGCTTTATCTTCCAGCTATTATTAGTTCACTTATTGTAGTTCCTGTAATTTTAATTGGAAAACTTTATAAAAATGAGCTTTGGGGATTTTTAGCGGCACTTATTGGTGGAATTGGTTGGAGTTATTACAATAGAACGCTTGTAGGCTATTACGATACGGATATGTTTGCTGCAATGCTGCCTATGTTAATATTGTATTTTATTTTATATTCTATTAAAAACAAAGATTTACTTTTTGCTCTTTTTGCTGGGATTACTGTGATATTATATCCTTGGGCTTATGACCAGGGACTGTCAATTGTATATGCTATGGGGATTATGGCGTTTTTGTATCTTTTGGTGTTTAATTTAAAAGATGAATTCACTTATAAATTTATTGCACTTTTTTCAATTTCGCTTATGGCTATAAATCCGTTTGTTAGAGCAGTTTTAACGATTGGATTTTATTGGTTTTTTGTTAATAAAAAAGTCGAATTTAAACATCTTCAAATTTTAGCGGGAGTTGGTTTTGTATTGTTTTTCTTAACAGGAAATGTTGTTGGAATAATTTTGCATAAAGTGCTTTCTTATTCTACCGCTACTACTACGAATGAAGGGCTTAAATTTTTAAATGTTAATAAAACGGTAAGAGAAGCTGGACATATTCCTTGGTATATTGTGTTTGATAGGATTATTGGAAGTAGTGTAGGGCTTGTTATTGCAGTTATTGGCTATATTTTACTTATTAAAAGGTATAAGGAATTT
>JAMOTU010000204.1 GCA_027062165.1 Candidatus Altimarinota bacterium | reverse complement strand
TCAACTTTCTTCTAAAATATCAACTTGTTTTTTAATAGCAGGAAAAGATCGTTTTAATACATTCTCTAATGCTCTCAAAGAAATTCCTTCCTGTTTAAAAATCAAATATTTTAATATATCCGTCTTAGTTTTACTTCATAACAGTTTTTCTATTTTCATCTCGTTATTTGAACATATAATTTTAATAAGGGAATTAATTGAGAAAAATCTTGAGAATTTATTATATCTTGCATTATTTTCTTTAAAAGCTGGTAATGCCCAATTTTTTTATACACTTCAGAAAGTTTCTGCTTATTTCATTGTATCAAAAATTTATCTTGCTGGATTTTTAAATCATATATTTTGGAATCCAAGTCTTTAATCTTCTTTTCAAAATACTTGACTAAAAAATTCTTTACTTTAACAAATAGATTACTTTCAAATTGCTTTATTTGACTAACCAAATTTTTTCTAAAAGAATCAAGTATCTCCAAATCTTTTGTTTGTTGTTTATATATTGATCTCCGATAATTGGAATGCGAAAGTATATAATTTTTATATGCTAAACTCTGATTAGATTTTATAATAGAAATTTTTTTTTCTAAATTTTCTAAAATTTTCAGACATTTGACATATCAATCCTTTCTTCATAATGAAATCTTTACATATCAATCAGATACCTTACACCAAAATTTATATTCTAAATAGGGAAAAGAAAATAAAGGAAATATTAAACATATAGTTAATATTATTTTCCTCATAATTCAATTATAATACTTAATCTAATAAAATTAGAAATATTTACTTCCAAACTCCAGGGATTTTAGTACCACATTTAGGACATACTCATGGCTTTTGCCATAATGGTCTAGCATTAAATCACGCTCTAGCTATTAATCTTTCTCAACAATTTGGACAATATGTATCTTCATATCAAGGCAAATATACATTTCATACATACACATATTTCATACCTGCTTGTTTAGCTATTTCATATGCCATTAAAAGTTCTTCTGGTGAAGTTGGTCTTACATCCATCATTTTCCAAGCAGGATGAAAAGCAGTTAAATGCCAAGGAATATCTGTAGAAATACTTGCTAACCATTCAGCAGCTCTTTTTAATTCATCAGGGTCAGTATTATATCAAGGTATCAATAATGTTGTAACTTCTAACCAAACATTAGTTTGTCTTGCTATAAATTCTATATTTTTCTTTACTGGTTCAAGATGTCATCATGTTAACTTAACATAAAATTCTTCATTAAAAGCTTTTAAATCAATATTAATAGCATCAAGATATTTATTTAGATATTTTTCTCATCTTTTTTCTAAAATTTTTTCCCACAAAAATTTAGACTCATAACCATTTGATACAAATATAGTTTTCATTCAATACTGCTTAGCTAACTTGAAAGTATCAAAAGCATATTCAAAAAACACTGTAGGCTCATTATACGTTGCTGCTAAAAGATTTATATTATTTTGTTTACAAAACTCTACTATTGCTTCAGGAGGTAAATCTTCTCATAAATATTCAATATCATCTACTCACTTTATTTGAGACATTTGCCGATTCTGGCAATAAAGACAATGAAAATTACATCAAGCAGTTCACCAAGAAAAAACAGGTTCTCACGGATAAAAGTGAAATAACGGCTTCTTTTCCACTGGATCAACATGAACTCACAAAGCTTTTCACCGAACCATAAGATACAACTTTCAATCTATATTTTTTCTAATACCACATTCTCAATACTTTCAAGGCTCAATTTGACACATATGTGAACAAGCAGTACACATTACTTTGCCGTCCGGCAATGTTTTGTATAAAATACATTCTTTTTTCATAATTAAATTTTTAACATTTATAAATATTTTTAACTTTATCCAACTCTACAATATTTTCAAATAAAGATGCAACTGTCACAGGACCTACTCCTCAAGGGACAGGTGTTATCGCTTTTACTTTATCTTTTACAGAATCAAAATCAATATCTCATACAGGTTTTCAATTTACTATTTCCCATCCAACATCTATCAAAATTTGACTTTTATCATCTTTTACAAATTCATTAGTAACCAATCTAGGAGATCAAGTAGCAGAAACTATTATATCAGAAGTTTTACAAATATCAATCAAAGTTTTTTTATCTACAAATTTATTAAAACTAAAAACTTCTGCTTCCTGCTTCATAAAATACAAAGCTAACGGCTTTCAAACAAGATTACTCTGTCAAATAATCGTTATTCTCTTTCATTTAAAGTTATCAAGCTTATAATACTTTAAAATATTTACTACTGCCTTAGGAGTAGCAGGTATAAAATCAAAAAGTCATACTAAACTTAGTCAAAAATTAACTCATCATAGTCAATCTATATCTTTATACCATCATACAGAACTCAAAAGTAAAGGCTGATATTTTTGCAAACTCAAAGGCAAAGGAAGTTGAAAAATTATTCATTTACATCTATCATCGCTATTAAAATAATTTACTTTTTCTAGAATTTCATCCACATTACTTACATTAACCTGATTCCAATCTATAACTTTCACCTTTATTCAAACTTCCTCTCAGAATTTCTTTTTAAAACTCACATACTTTATAGAAGGTCAATGATTATTTAACAAAAATATAACTATATAAACATCTTGCCATATCGACTGAGAAAAAATATCTTTTAATCTATCCTTTATTTGCTTAGCAACCACTTTTCAATCTAATATCATCATAATAATTAAATTTTATATATTACTAAACCAATCTCAAAACTCTTCTCATGTATATACAAAAATCTCTACCTTATCAAAATTTTGCACAAAAATTTCAGGTGTTAATCCGGCTTTGTATATCAGATGAACTAAAAATTGCTCTGGATCAGGCAATTCATTCCAGACAGAAGGTAAAAAAGTAGCAGAATATCAATCTAACTTAATCACTAAACCAGGCTTATTTTCAGCCAAGTACTTCAAAAGTTCTGAGACAGAATTAAATTTTATAGATTTTAAAGGAGATAAAACAGTTATTTCCAAAAATAAATTTTTTACTTCTTGTTGTTCAAGAGGGCTAAACCTAGGATCAGAAAAAGCAGCATTTTTAGCATTTATATAAATATCTTCATACAAAGGCCTAGTAGCTACAATCGATCAAATACATCATCTTAAATCTTTTCATCATATTTTTAAAGTAACAAAGCTAGCTCTTTGCTGTAAAAGCTGTGGATAATTATTAGCTTGATTTAATCGATATTGAACATCTTTGGAATAAATTTTGTCAAATTCTTCTAAGATAGAGTATTTTGCTATTTTTAAAGCAACTTTTTGCCGCTGTTGTAAGTTATTATCTATCATTATTTTAATTTATATTTATTAAACTAAAACTAACTTATTCTTTCGAGCATATCCTTTAATCTTTTCAAAGATTCTTCTTTTCCGAGAATATAAAGCATTTCAAATGCTCAAGGAGAAGCCTCTACTCCTGTTAAAATAGCTCTAATAGGCCACAGAACTTGTCAATTTTTTAAATTTTTTTCTTTAATATAACTTATCAAAACTTGTTTTAAATTCTCTTCATTCCAATCTTTTTCATCAATATTTTGCAATACTTGAATAATCTCTGGTAAAATTTGTTTTACTAATTCAGAAGTTACTTTCATTTTTTTGTGATAAAGTACTTCCTCAGGAGGTAACTGCTCTTTGAAAAAATATTTACAATAATCTCTAAATTGTCCAAAAGTCTGCAGCCTTACTTTTATATAAGGAGCTATTTTTAACCAATAAGTTTTATCAGTAAAAATTTTTAAAATTTCTTTCCATTC
>JAMOTU010000203.1 GCA_027062165.1 Candidatus Altimarinota bacterium | reverse complement strand
TTTACAAAACTTTTGATCAATATCTGGAAAATTTTCATCAATTTGTAAATTTAGTAAAAAATTTTGTTGTCATACCTTCTAATTTAAAAAATCTACTTAAACCTTTTAAAAATAAATTGAAAACTGTTGAAAAACTACAAGATATACATTTTAAATATATCTTCGGACAGCATAATATATTAAACGCTAATCTTGTCATAAAATTACTTTCAGAAATTTTTTGAGAAAATAACAATTATCAAAAAATACTTGAAAATTTTAGATGACTTTGGAGAAGGTTAGAATTTTTAGGGAGTAATAAAAATTGAACTCTAATATTTACAGATTATGCTCATCATCCAACAGAACTAAAAGCAATTCTCCAAAGTTTAAAAGAAAAATATCCGAACAAAAAACTAATAGTAATTTTTCAACCTCATCAAGCAAGACGTGTAATACAATTTTTTAATGATTTTGTTGAAATACTAAAAAAGTTTGATAAAAATTTTGTTTATAAAATATATGCTGCAAGAGAAAATTTAGATGAACTAAAAAAATTATTTAAAGAAAAGGATTTTTTAAAAAATATAAATGACTTTGACCAACTAGCTTGATTTTTAGCTAACAAAAGCTGAGGGCTATATCTTACAAACTTTGAGCAAGTTAAAAATATAATCAAAAAAGCAACATCTAATGATATCGTTATTATAGCTACAGCAGGTGATTTAGATTATTTAGTAAGAAAAAACTTATGGACATTTTCGAATTTGAACTCCGTCGGTTAGCATACCAATGACTTGCTAAAAGATACAACTTTTCGTTTGATGAAAAAAGATTAATAAACTTAGTTAAAAGATCTGATAAATGAAAGCTTTCTAAAAAACTACAAGAAACCTCTCCTGATGAATTAAAAGCTCTTACAGAGGAAAGTTTTTCTCGTTTAAAAAAATTTATTTTAGACCAACCAAATTCTGGTATAGTACAAAATCTAAGCCAAACTGAGGCAATAGAAAAATTTTACCAAATCTTAGACAATTTCTATGAAAATTTTGAAAAAATAAAAGATTATCAGTGAATTACTCATCAAATAAAAATAAAAAAAGATAGTGGAAAAATTTTCAGTTTGTATGACTATATATACCGCCTAGAATATGAACTAAAAGTGATAAAAGAAATGTGATATAATACTTATTTTCTAATTGTACAAGACTATATAAACTGGGCAAAAGAAAATAAAATTGCTGTATGACCAGGTAGATGATCAGCTGCTTGAAGTCTTCTAGCATATCTTATTTGAATAACAGATATCGATCCTTTAGAATATGATCTGTTATTTGAAAGATTTCTAAATCCTGCAAGAGTTTCAATGCCTGATATAGATACAGATTTTGAAGATGTTAAAAGAGATCTTCTTATAGATTATGTAGCTAAAAAATACTGAAGAGAAAAAGTGGCAAATATCGGTACATATATGACTATGGCAGCAAAAGCAGCATTTAAAGATGTTGCTCGTGCAATGGGAATGCCTTTCGAAGAAGCAAACAAAATCTCAGAATTGATTACAGAAAAAACTTTAGAAAAATCTCTAGAGACTAATGAGGCACTCAGAGAACTAGTAGAAACAGACGATAGATTGAAAAAAATTTTTCACTTTGCTATGCAATTAGAAGGAACTGTAAGGCAAACTGGTGTACATGCATGTTGAGTAATAATTTCTCCTGAACCTATCACTGAATATAGCCCAATTCAACATCCACCAAAACCTGGCAACAAATGAGAAAAAGATACTTCAAGAGTAGTTACACAATATGATGGACATTACTTAGAAGATATTGGACTTTTAAAAATGGACTTTTTAGGGCTAAGAAACCTTTCTATCATTAAAAATACCATCAAAATCATAAAAGCTAGACTTCAAGATCAATGAAAACCTTTACCACAGATTTTTCAAAAATTTTTTGAAACAATGGGATTTTATCCTCCGTTAGATGATAAAAAAGTTTATGAAGAAATCTTCCAAAAATGAAATACTTCTTGAGTATTTCAATTTGAATCTGATGGAATGAGAAGGTGGTTAAAGCAACTTAAACCAACCAACATTGATGATATAATAGCTATGGTTGCTCTTTATCGTCCTGGTCCTATGGATTTTATTCCTTCTTATATAAAAAGAAAACATTGAGAAGAAAAAATAGAATATCTTCCTCCTGAAATCTATGAAATTTTGAAAAACAAATATTGAAAGCAAGTAGCTGATGAAGAAAGAAAAAAAATAACAGAAGACCTTTCGCCTTTTATGAATGTCACTTATTGAATACCTATATATCAAGAACAACTAATGAGAATAGTTCAAGCTATGGCATGATTCTCTTTGGGTGAAGCTGATCTTTTAAGACGTTGAGTATGAAAAAAAATAAAAGAGATTATAGACAAGCTAAAGAAAGAATTTATAGAAAGAGCTGAAAAATATAGATGATATAAACCAGAAACTTCTACTTATGTATATGAAAAAATGATAGAACCTGCTGCCAATTACTCTTTTAACAAATCACACGCTGCCTGCTATGCTATTATTGCATACCAAACTGCTTGGTTAAAAACCCACTATCCGTTAGAATTTCACGCCGCTTTACTACGTTCTGTAGAAGAAAATACAGATAAGTTATCAAAATTAGTAGAAGAATTAAAATTGAAATGATTCAAAGTATTACCTCCTCATATTAACAAATCTTTTGCTCATATAGCAGCAGTAGATGATAGTATTATATTATGATTTTTGAGTATAAAAGGTATATGAGAAGATGTAGCCGAATTTATAGAGCAAGAAAGAAAAAGCAATTGAGATTTTAAATCTATTGAAGATTTTTTAAAAAGATGTAAACCTGTGGTAAATAAAAAATCCTTAGAAGCTTTAGCTAAAGCCGGAGCATTTGAATGATTTATAAATAGAAAAACAATTTTAAAGAACATTGATAAAATTTTAGACTGGCTCAAAGGATTAGATAATATTAATCAATGATGATGACTTTTATTTTGAAATATAGAAACTAAACTAAACTTAAAAGAAGAACCTGAAGATTTAATGGAAAAACTAAAACTAGAATATGAAATCTTTAAAACTTTTGTATCAGCACATCCTTTAGACTGACTATTTAAACGGATCAAATGAAAATATAATTTTATAAGTATGTTTAAAGATATAGAAGACTATTGAGAATTCAAAATTTTGGGTGTTATTAAAGATATTAGAAAAGTGAGAAAAAAGTGAGTTTGGATAGATATAGAAGATATCAGTGGAACTATATCCTTATTTTTAAAGGACAATTTTGACCTAAAGAAATTTGATATAATAGCAGTTTATGGATACAAGTGAAAATCTGAAATTCCTAGAGTAAGTGAAATTCATAGATTCAAATTAGAAGAATTAATACAAAAGGCTAAAAAAGCTAAAAAATATTTTGAAGAAGACAAAGTATTCAATGTTAGAAATAAAAGATTCCAAGCACAAGAAACTGAAACAACTAACGAAATAAACAAAAATCTATTAAATTATACAAACAATTTATCTGTAGAATGAGATATTAAACCTAGTTGTGATATCAAAACTAATGTTAATAATTGCCAAATAGAAAATACTAATAGTATATCTCTATCAATACCTGATGATATCAGTAAAATTTATAAAATATGTGAAATAATAAAAAAATCAAAAAAACAAAGTGACAATTGTATATTAGTAAAATTAGGAAATGAAACTTTCAAAGTATGTAATGAAGATCTAGAAATTCTTAAAAAATTATGTAAGTAGTATTCTAAAAAGTATCACGAACCA
>JAMOTU010000202.1 GCA_027062165.1 Candidatus Altimarinota bacterium | reverse complement strand
TATCTATAACTGTATCCCCAATATTATTTATAGAAAATGCAGACATTTTCCATTTTATAATTAATTGACTGCATACCGCAAAAAATATGGATAAAAATATATAAAAATGTTCGGTTAGGAATTTCATTTTTTAAAACTTTTCATAAATTTTGTAGCATTTTGCCCTTCATTAAATATTAAATCAAGTATCGTTACCCCATGCTCAAATGGTGGATAAAGTTGATTATATTCAGGATATCCACTATAATCCATCCATTCTACTTTTATATTTTCTTTTTTAAATAATTCTTCATCAAGATATCCTTTTGCAGCAGGTCCGCTTAAATAAATATCGGCATTACAATCTTTACAAATACCAAGCAATCTTTCGCTTTTACCATCCACTAAATCAAATTCACTTGACCATCTTATTGTTGTTTTTATTCCTAAAATTTCATTTATTGCTGTTATAAATTTATAGTTTATCTCGCTTAAATATAATTCTTTACTATTTAAATAGAGTTCTTGAAACAATTCCTTATATTCTTTAAAATACTTTGTCTTTTTATAATTCTGAGTAATTTGTGTCCAATGTTTTTTGCCCCATTCTTTATCACTAATTTTTGTTTCGTTTATTTTTTGATAATATTTACCTTTTACTTCTACTGGGATTGTTAGCCATTTTAAACCTTGAGGTGTTTTTATCTTATTTCTATTTCTCCAATCTCTTCTGGTATATTGCATATCATCATATAGTATAAACTCATCTACCATATTAATTAAATCAAAATATCCTTTCCAAGGAATATAGTTTGACTGTAATATTGCTATTTTTTTCATAGTGATTTTAACCTTTCCCAAAAATTTTTATTAAAAATTTCATCATCAAATTCTAAAGATGGAGAGTATTCATATTTATCATTTTTTATTTTTTTTATGGTTACTTCAATATCAAACTTTTTTATCAAAGTATTTAATAAAATTAAGTTTGATCCTTGAAATATATATTGAATAGCTTGTTTAATTTCTATATTCTCCTTTTTTAAACAATATTGACTAATTATTTTACCCGTATCTACTCCTTCATCTACATAATGACAAGTTGCACCTATATATTGAGAATTTTGCTCAAAAGCTTTTTTAATTGGTTTAATACCAATTAAACCACTAAAAGCAGGAAGCAGCGAATAATGCAAATTAATCATTTTACCTTTATATAATTTTACCGTTTGTTCATCTATAATTTTATGCCAATTTGTAATAATAACATTTGGATTTATTTCATTTAATCTCCTTAACAATTCAATATTATTTTTCTTTGAATAATTAATAATCTTACAATATATATTATTGTTTTTTGCAAATTTTATCGATCCACATTCTCTATCTGCAATTACAAATAATTTAATGTTATTAATAATACCCATATTTTTTAATAAATATAAAAATTTAAAATGACCTCCATTACCCGATGCTAAAAAACATATCTTCATTATTCTTGTTCCTTTTTATGATAAAAATTTTTGACAATAGAAAATGGTCTATTTTTAACCTCAATAAATATTTTTGACAAATAAATTCCAATTACACCTAATAACATAATAATTAACCCTCCAAAAAACCAAATAGAAACCATTAATGATGTCCAACCTTCCAATGCAATATTATAAAACAATTTATCATATATTATCTTCAATATAAAGAGAAAAGAAACAATTGTAATTAATAAACCAATATTAAAAATATATATTAAGGGCTTACTACTAAATGATACTATAGAATTAACAAACAAATTAACCTTTTTTCTCAAATTATAAGTTGTTCTACTGGTAGAATGTTTTTTAACCTTTACCCTTTTTTGATTAAATCCTGCATGATAAAATATTGGAAATATATTCATTTCTTTTTCATTATATTTTATAAGATTTTGCAAATATATTTTATTCATTAACCTCGCTGTTATTGGATTATTTGGTATCTTTGTATCGCTAAAAAAATTAAATATTTTATAAAACATCTCCCCGCTCCATCTCTCAAACCAATTACCTTTTCTTTTTTCCTGCACTCCATAAATCACATCGACATTTTCGTCTTTTTGCATTTCTTCCCAAAATTTACCTAAAAGTTCCGGCTCTTCTTCTAAATCACTATCGATTAAAAATACATAATCCCCTTTTGCAAATCTAAGACCGGTCATCATCGCTTTATGATGCCCAAAGTTCCTTGAAAGTTCAATTACTTTTACTTTATCATCTTTTTTATATAGTTCAATTGCTTTTTGTAAACTGTCATCAGGACTTCCATCATCTACAAAAATAATTTCATAATCATCTGTAATTTTTTTTGCTTCTTTGCTAATTCTTTCATAAAATTCATTAATATATGGAGATGAATAATAAAGCGTTGTAACAATTGAGAGTTTCATTTCAAACCCTTATACTTTTTTAAATACCATTCAACAATTTTCACAATACCACTCTCAAAGTTTTCATCAGCCTTACAGTCAAGCTCATTTTCTATCTTACTTGCGTCTATTGCATATTTTACTTAATTAAATTTCCAATATTCCGCCATATTTTTCTATATTTTTAATTATTTTATGCCACTTTATAAGCTCTTGATACCATTTTAGAGTAATAGTTTGAGTAGTTTTTTCAAGTTCCCCTGATTCTAATTTTTTTACAATTTCCTCAACTCCTTTTTTTGCGTCCCATTTAGGCTGCCATCCTAATATATTTTTTATTTTTGAAAAATCTACCTGATAACTTCTATGATCAGGATCTCCATACCATTCAATTTTTACCTCTTCCCCTATCTTTTCTGAAACTGTTTTTGCGACAATTCTTCCTAATTCTCCTATTTGATAATTAAGATTTTCCCCTCCTACATTAAAAATTTCTCCATTAATTTTTTTCTTATCTACTTCTAATAATAAAATCATTACATCAGTGGTATCTTGTACGTGGATCATTGGTCTGTATTGACTTCCATTTCTCATTAAAGGAAGTTTTTTATTTTTCCATGCTCCATAAGTCATCCCATTAATTGCTAAATCAAATCTCATCCTAGGGCTATATCCAAAAACTGTTGCTTGTCTAATAACTGTTACACAAAAACTATCATCTGCTAAGAGTAAAATTCCCTTTTCTGCTCTTTCGTTTGCTTTTGCATATATTGTTAAAGGATTTGTTTTAGAATTTTCATTTACTTTTTCTTTTTGAAAGCCATATACACTACAACTTGATGGAAGTATATATCTTTTAACACCCATTTTTTTTGCTATATTTGCACTTCTAACTCTACTTATATGATTAATTTGATAAGTAACTTCACTAAAAGCTTCTCCACTTGGATCGTTTGATATTGCAACTAAATCTATTACATAATCAATATCTGCAAAAATCTCTTCTTTTAATCTTCTTGTATCTTCTTTTATTTTGATTAAATTTTCTTGATTTGGTAGTTTATCTTCACCAAAAAAATATCTATCAATTGCTTTTACTTTATAACCCTTTTTTAATAATTTTGGTACTAAAACACTACCAATATATCCACCTGCTCCTGTTACTAAAACTGTTTTCATTATTTTTCTCCTACAATTTCTAATAGATATTTTCCATATTCAGTTTTTATTAAAGATTTCGCTAAATTGAAAACATCTTTTTTACTTATCCAACCATTATTATATGCAATTTCCTCAAGACATGCTATCATATAACCTTGTCTGTTTTCAATTGTTCTATAATGTCCCCAGAAAAAAAGACCAAGAAGATATGATAAGATATATCCAAAAAAATTGAAATTCAAGGAGGACAGAATGAGCAAAAAAAGAAGAAATTTTAGTGCGGAATTTAAGAAAAAAGTAA
>JAMOTU010000201.1 GCA_027062165.1 Candidatus Altimarinota bacterium | reverse complement strand
AAGGAGAGAAGATGGCAAAAGAAAAATTAAATGAAGTAAAGACACACGAAGAGTTTGTTAATGAGGCTGATAGAGTTGCGATGATTGCGTATAAGCTTATTGAGAAGATGGATACGAATAAAGGAGAGCTTGGGATTGTAATAAAAGACAAAAGGTTTGTAGAGGGTAAAGTTATTACTGATGAAAACGGAGAGCCTGTAATAGATGTAAATACGGGAGAAGTTAAAAAGTATCCAGATAGTTATTATGTAGAGTTTAGTAATTCTACATTTGGAACATATAACTTAAGAGTTGATAAAGATACATTTGAGAGACTTGAAGTAAATGAGAGATACATTTTAACTTATATGCTTGAAGTAAAAGACGTAATTCAAAAATCAAAAGCCGGTAATGAATATGTAAGCAAAGTTTTAACGTTAAAACCTTTACATTTTGAGAATTTAAGAAACATAAGGGTGGCTGTATGAAATATATTGTTTCAATAAGCGGTGGTAAAGATAGCACCGCTTGTCTTCTTTATGCTTTAAATAATCTAAATCGAGATGATGTAATTCCTGTTTTTTGTGACACAAAATGGGAACACGAATTAACTTATGAGTATTTAGATTATTTAGAGCATAAATTAAATATTTCTATTATACGACTTGAGAGTGAGGGTATGCTAAGTTTATGTATAAGAAAAAAATTTATGCCAAATCGTATAATGAGATTTTGCACTAAAGAATTAAAGATTAAACCTTTTAATAAATGGTTATATGAAAATTTTGTATCAAAAAATATTGATTTTATTGTTATTCAAGGTATTAGAAGAGAAGAGAGTAAATCAAGGGAAAATACACTTACATTTGTAGAAAAAAAGCAAACTTATAAAGGTAAAAGTTTTATAGTTAAGACTTTATATCCAATAGCTTATTGGAGTGAGAAAGAAGTTTTTGAATATATTGCTAAAAATGGAATTGAAGTAAATCCACTTTATAAGAGAGGTTTTACTCGTGTTGGCTGTTATCCTTGTGTATTTAACAGTAAATATGAATTAATGTTACTTGCAGATGATGAAGAATATTTACAAAGATTAAGAAACTTAGAGAATGAGATATCAAAAATACTTAATAAAAAAGTCACTTTTTTTCCGCCTGAAAGAGATAAATTTTTGAGAAGTAAATCTTTATTCGCTCCCCCTGATTATCAAGTAGTCTAACCGGGACAAAATTTTTTTAAAAGTCCTTATTTTAGGGGTTTTTAAAAAGACTTTGTCACGGAGGTAGTATGATAGTAACAGAAGCTAAGATAGTTCATCAAGGAATAGATTTTTTTGTAATAGACTATTTTTTTAAAGACGTTGAGTTATATAAATTGAAATTTGAGCCTTTTTTAGAGAAGCTTGAAGTATTAAAAGAAAAAGCAAAAAGTATTGATACTTTTGGAGTTAAGTTTGTAAAAGATGAGATTGTAAGAGGTTTTGGAGATTGGTTTGTTTCAAGCAGGGGTAATGGTAGATTTAAATTTTATATAGAAAATCAGGATTATAGACTTTTTGTTTCTACTGCTAAAATAAATAGTGAGTTACCTCAGGTTAGAGTTGAAATTCCTGCAAAGACTATTTTTAGGCTTGGAATTAAGAAAGCTATTAAAGTAATAGAGAGATTTATTAAAAAGCTTACCGGTAAAAGATTTATAAGAAAATTAAATCGTATTGACCTTGCTACTGATGTTTGGGGTGTAATGTATGAGTTTGATGATATTTTTAGATTTCAAACAAGAATGGGTGAAGCAAATTATTTTGACATAGAAAATAAAAATTTTAACGGAGCTTATATCAGATTTCAAAAGATTCAAGGTATCCAGTTTGGTAAAGGTGATAAGTTATTTAGAATTTATGATAAAACAAAAAAAATCAATATTTCTCCAAATGAGGCTTATATTAAATATAAATGGGAATATAACGGCTATGACGAAGAAAAAGGATATCCTGTATTCCGTCACGAAATTCAATATAGAAGAGGAGAACTTAAAAAATTTATTCCTATTGATTGTAATGATGAGATTGATTATTTTCTTTCTCATCTTGGTAATTTATGGGCTAAAGCTTTAAATTATGTGGAATATGTTCCTTTAAATAGCAATGAACTTGAGAGAATTAAAAAACCTTTGATTAAAGTAGATACAAGAAGAAAAATATTTTATAGAGCTAAAACTGATGAAAATAGATTTAATTTATGGAAGTTAATTAGATTTTGGGATAATGAGAAATTTAAGCCTATTGAAAAATTTAGAAGAGTTAGAACATATTCTTTAGAGTATGTAAAAAAACAGTTTAAAGGGTTTATTACTGCTTATTATAAAGTTTTTGGAAGTGATTTATCTCATTTAAAGGAGGTTATAGATGAAGTAGAAAAAGATTTATTAAAAGAAGGGATTGATTTACATATTTATGGTCTTTCTAAGTTAGCTTCTTCTTTTGTTGAAAATTATGAGTCTATTTTACTTTCTGATGAGATTATTCCTCAAAGTCAGTATAGCAATGTTGTTAATGCTTATAATGATTTTATAAGAGTTTTAGAAACTATAAATAATAAAGATTATAAAAGAATTTTTAAAAAGGTGGTTAATTATGTTTGAAATTTATAAAGATTTTTTAAGAAAAGTTGAAGGTTTAAAATTAAAACCTTATAAAGATACTGAAGGAATTTTAACTATTGGTTATGGTCGTAATCTTGAAAGTAATGGAATTTCTTTAAGTGAGGCTGAAATAATGTTAAATCACGATGTTAATAAAGCTATATCTGATTTAGTTGATATTTTTCCTGATTTTTTTTCTATGCCTGAGAGTTTAAGAATAGTTCTTGTTTCAATGATGTTTAATTTAGGTAAATCTAAATTTTTAACTTTTAAGAAGTTTATTAAAGCTATTAAGCAAAATAACAAACAGGCAATGATTTATGAGTTTTTAAATTCTAAAAGAGCTAAAGAGCTTGGAAATAGAATTGATGAAGAGAAATTTTTGTTATTTAAAACTAATTTCTAAAGGGTAAATATGGGTGTAAATATTAGTGAAATTTTAAAAGGAATTGGTTTTGTTGCAGGTGTTTTTAATTCATCTTTAGGTAATGGATTAATAGCAGTTAGTAGTATTGTAGATAAATTTGATGGTGTTCCTGATGATGTTTTAGAAAATAATGTGAAAGGGTTAAATTTAATTATTTCTGATTTAGAGTCTATTGTTGAGCGTAATTCAAACTTAATGCTAAAAAAAGATGTTGATTTATTAAAAAATGATATCCAGGAATTAAAGTCTATTAATAAGTTTATTAATAAATTTCAAAAAATAATTTCTTAAAGGAGGTAGTATGAAAGTAGCATATTTAGAAAGAATTGGAGATGATTTATTTTTTAAAATAAATGATGATGATGATAATATTTTAAAAGGTGTTGTTAAATATAATGATGAAAATGAATTGAATTTAGCAGATGATTATTATTTTAGTAGAGATTATGGAGTTTATAAAAAGATTGATGATGAAAATAGAGAAATATTCTTTTTAAAATCAAGAAATTTTGATACTCTTTTTGATATTGTTATAGATGATAATTATATAAATTTATCTGATAGTAGTTATTATCCTTTATTTTATTATTTAAATAACAATCAGTTAAATTTTTCTTCTGATTATACTTTTGGTGATAAAAGTTTATCTATAGAGGTAGTGAGTTACAATAATGATTATTTTTATAGGTGTTTTGATGAAAATGGTAAATTTGTATTTTTGTTTGTTTATTATAAGTCTGTTTTCGATTATTTTGGTGAGTTTTTTGATGGTTTTGTTTCTAGTTTATTTGAGACTCTTGAAGGTTATTATAATAGTTTAAGTGATATATTATATGGTATTAAATCTCAGTTAAATGATATTAATTGTGATATAGATTTTTCTCCTGTTTTAGATAAATTAGATTCTTCTAATTTTTACTTTTCTCAAAAATTAAAAGATA
>JAMOTU010000200.1 GCA_027062165.1 Candidatus Altimarinota bacterium | reverse complement strand
GTGTTAAGTCTTTTAACTTTTCAAAAAGTATATTTATCTATCATAATATCTCATATTACAACTATTTTTGACATTTTTTGTTGATTTTTGAAATAAAATAGTTAATTATAATATTAATCCTCCGTTTAGGAGGAAGATTATGACCCGGAACGGGGACCCTGGGCTATCTGCCCAGGTTTTTTTATTTAATGTTTAGTATTATCTTAAGTTTTTCGTCGATTATATTCTTGAAATTTTTATCTAATTTTCATAAATATTCTTTTAGTCTCTTTTTACTTATTTCTCTCAATCAAGAGAGTCTAATTATAGATGGTTTTTCTAATCAATATTTTTTGTAATCATTTTCTAAAACTATATCAAAATGATATATTTTTTTAATTTTTCAATTTTTATTATATAAGCCTGTAATTGGTGCAATTATAATGTCTGTTCATACAGAAGAGTAAGAAGTTCAACTAATGATTAAAACAGGTCTTAATTTATTTACTTCATTTCCAATATTTTTTCAAAGATCTGCTAGAAAAATACTATATTGTTTTATTTTTCACTTGAATCTAATTTTGTGTAGATAATGAATATTAAGCTTTTTGTAAAACCATTCAATAAAATCTTTTAGATCATTAAAACTACTTTTATATTTTTTCCAGAACATAACTAAATCAAAAAATTGTTTTGGTCTAATTTTCTCAACAATATTTGTAGTGCTGTATCATTCAACAACAGGTACTAATACCACTTTCCCTCAATATTTAACACAAACTTCTCATTCAGGCATATATCATTTAATATTTTTTACAATATAAGTCAAATTATTCTCAATAAAAAATTTGTAAATTCAACTCACATCTATAAATCAATTTGCTTTTTTTACTAATTCAGTCTCAACTATTTTATTATATTCTTTTATTTTCTCAATATTATCTCTTCAGACCTCTTCAGATACTCTTCAGACCTCAATCTCTCTTATATAGTAGTCTCCACCTTTTAAAACTATATTTGGCTTTAAGATTTCAACAGGTCTTACAGGAGTCTCATCATTGAATATATACACAAAATCAACGTATTTTATTGCATTTAACATTTGAGATCTAAAATTTTCATCATTTATTGGTCTTCAAGGTTTAGTTTTTCGGTAAGGCGATTTATCTCCATTGACTCATACTATAACGATATCTCCTAATTTTTTAGCAGTTTTGAAAGTTTGTATATGTCCTGGATGTATAATATCAAAACAACCATTCGTCCAAACAATTGTTTTTCATTGAGATTTTAATTTTTCAATCTGCTCTTTTAGTTTATTTATTTCATTTTCTTTGAATATCATTGGAAGAAATTAAAAAATCTAAATAGTTTACTAGATTTATATCTTTTGGGATTTGTATTCAATTTTCTATATCGTAATATATTAAAAATTTTTTTCAGTTTATTTTTTTCAAAGGTTTTATTTCTCTGTCAATATTGTTAAAGTTCAATTTGTAACAAACTTGGATAAATAAATTTTCTTTAGGTATAAAAAAGTCTATTTCGTTAGTTTTTTGTAAAAAGAAAACTTCGTTATATTTTTTTCTTAGATTTAAAAAAATGATATTTTCGAATCTTTGTCAAAAATCTTCATTTCATATCAAGTTTGCAAAGCTTACATCTGAAAGATAAATTTTCTTTTTTCATTTGATCTTGCTTCGCCGGTTTGAAATTTTAAAAATCAAATAAATATTTTCTACATACTCAAAAAAGTTATATAAAGTATCTTTTGATATTTTTATATTTTGTGATTTTAATTCGTTGTAAATTTTGTTAATATTTATTTGTTTAGAGAAATTTGTAAGAACTCTTTTTAAAAAATATTTTAAAGCTAATTCTTGCTTTATTTTGTATCTATCTATTAAATCTTTATATAACATTATATCAAAATATGTTTTAAGAATATTTTCTTTTACTAATTCGTTTTTTGTAAGTACAATTTCCGGAAATCATCATCGTTTTAAAAAGTTGTGAAGATGAAAATCAAATTTAGCTTTATTTAAAATTATTTCTTTGTTAGAATAGTTAATTCATTTAAATTTTAAATATTCTTTGAAATCTAAAGGTAAAACTTCTTTTGTATAAACTTTTCATCTTAATATCGTAGAAAGTTCTTTACTAAGAAGTTTGGCATTTGATCAAGTTATTATAATTTTATATCATTTGTTTAAAAGTGTGATCAGTTTTTCTGGAAAATTTTGTAATTCTTGAATTTCATCAAAGATAAAAAAAGGTTTTTTATCTGGGAAAAGAGAAAAATAAGAATTTTCCACTTCTTCCAAATTAATGTCTTTTTCGATAAAACTAGAAAAATCTAAAAAAACGATATTATCAAAACCAATAAGATTTTCTTTAACAAGATTTTTAACAATTTGAAATGTTAAAAATGTCTTACCAGCCCTTCTTGGTCATATTATAGCTACAATTTTATTTAATTTCAAAATTTCTTTTAGTTCTCTTATATTAAAGGTTCTTTCTATCAAATTTATTTCTTTAATTTTTTTTTGATTTTCTAAGATTATTTTTTTAAACATATTTGGAGGAAAAAATTATTTAAAATTTCCTTATTTGTAAGGAAAATTTTTTATAAATCAATAGTTGGTGATAGTTTTATTTTTCAAACATTTTATAAATCAAGAGAAATGGAAAAGCTATTAATTTTTTAATAGAAGGTTTTTGCCAGAAAAATGCAGGATATTCTATTAGAGAAAAAGTTAAGATTTTATAGAATTTATTTTTTTCTTTATTTTTATCAAAAGGAAATTTGAAAAAATCTATAATAGTTCCTGAAAAAATGAAAGCTAAAAATAAAATAAAAAAAGTAATTAAAAGTATACCTATTAAAATCGAAATTAAAATTTTGATAATACTCATATTGAATATTTTTAAAAGATGATTAAAAGGATTAAAGAGAAGATATCCGAAGATTGAGCCAGAAGATAGTTGAAGATTATTGTTTTATAGCTTAAATATATTTTATTATGAAGAGGATAATAATTTTTTTCTTTTTATCAATATTTTTCAATATTTGATTTGGAAAGATAGTTTTTGATTTTACTTGAAAGGTTGTTAAGGTAGATGATTGAGACACTATTTGGGTAGAGACTAAGAAAGCAGATTATAAAATTAGAATTTTGTGAATAGATACTCCTGAGATAATGGCTTCTTATACTAAAATAAAAAAATATAAATTTTATTGATGTTGAGATGAGGCTAAAAAATTTGCTGAAAAAATATTGTTAAATAATGTTGTTAGAATATATTATGATGATTTATCTAAAAAGAAAGACAAGTATGGAAGATTTTTGAGATATGTCTTTGTTAAAATTCGTTATAAGTGAAAATATATATGGCTTCCTTATGGAGCGTTGGCTATTTATAAATGACGGGCCAGAGTTTATAAGTATGAAAATTTTACTTTTAAAAGAATTTATTATAAATTGGAAAATATAGCTAAATCTAGACATATCTGAATATGGTCATCTAGATGTAAATTGGAAGATAAAGTTATTAAACAAAGATATCTAAATAATAGATCTTTTTATCCCAGTAATAATAACATTTTTTCTGATAATAGTATCACTAACAATATTATTAAGAAGAAAAATTTAACTTGCGGTTATACTTATCATAAACCAGGTTGTGATATAAAATGAAATATTTCTAGAAGATGAGAAAAAATTTACCATTTACCTTGACGGAAGTATTATAGCAGGACTATAATCACTCCTTCAAAAGGTGAAAGATGGTTCTGTACAGAACAAGAGGCTATTAGATGTTGACGAAGACCCTCAAGAATAAAATAAGTGAAGGAGATGTCTGAAGATTGGACCAGATGATATCTGAAGATTATTATTTTTTTATATTTTAATATATTTAAAACTATGGCATTAATAAAGACTATAAAGGATTTGGAAAAGTTTTATGAAAAACATAAAAATTTATTTGATAATCCTGATGTTGAAGTAGTTTTACCAGAAGTTGAAATATTGGAAGAGAA
>JAMOTU010000199.1 GCA_027062165.1 Candidatus Altimarinota bacterium | reverse complement strand
ATTTTTATCAGACAAATTAAAATAACTAGTAGAATTTACTCCTAAACCTAGCCAATTTCATAATTTCCAATATACCAAATTGTGTAAAGATTCTTTTCCTGGTAAAGCAAAATTTGATACTTCATATCTTCTATATCAAGCTTTTTTTATTAAATTTTTTAAATACAAAAATTCCTCATAAATTTCATCATCAGAAAAATTAAACTCTTTTATATTATACCAATAACTTCACGGGCTTAACTCTAACATATATATTGAAAAACTATCTGCAAATCCACTATTTACAAATCTTTCAAAAAATTGACATTTATGAAGCTTTCGAAAGCAAGAATCTTTCGATCATTTTTCTCTAATACCAAAAGCAATAAAGTCAAAATTAAATACATTGTTTACCCATTTTATATTTTGAAGATCTCTTAAAAAACCTACTAAACTGTTAAATACATACTCTCTTCAAGATGTTATTAAAATTTCATCGTTAAAAGTTTGTAGACCAAAAGAAAACCTAATTCTATAAAAATTTTTATATCTTTTAGTAAAAGTTTTTACAAAATCTAAGACTTGATGATAAGGATTAGGATTTAGTTCAATAGAAATTTCTTCTAAAAAATTTAAATCAAATTTTTCCTTAATAAAATCTACCAATCAAAATATTCTTTCTTTTCAAAGAATAAAAGGAGTTCATCCTCATATATATATAGTTTTTATAGATTTATCTTTTAACTTTAAAGATCGAAAATTAATCTCATTTAATAAACCTTGATAATATTTTTCCATAAAATTATCATTAAACTTTGGAGTTACAAAAAAACTACAATATTTGCACTTTTTCTTACAAAAAGGAATATGAATATACAAAGAAATCATTATTCTTCATGATTTTTTTCTAAATCTAAATGAATAAGACTCTCTTTAGGTTTTATTTGTCCATTATATTTAGCAGATTTTTTTCTATAATAAGGAACTTCTGAAGGAGCATTTAAAAGTTCAAAAGCTATTTGACATATTCTCATTCAAGGCCTAAGGGCAACAGAAATGTTATTTACATTTTTAATCTCTAAAGTAATAGTAGATGGCATCCTCCATCAAAAACCTGGATCAATAAATCCTCATGTAATATGAACTAATATTCCCAATCTTGCTATACTACTTCTTCCTTCTACTCTAGCTACTATATCATCAGGAAGTCAAATTCTTTCTTTAGTAGCTCATAACACAAATTGTCAAGGTTTTAAAATTAATTTCCCATCATCTGGAACATATATCTCTTTCATTTTAACTTTTTTATATAAATCTTTATCAAACGGATCTAAAACAATCTTTTCTCCTTCAGGAAAAACTTTAAAATAATTTCCTAATCTTAAATCAAAACTAGCACATGCTACATTTTGTAGAATATCTTCTAACTTTTCATTTTCAGCAGGAATAACTTTTATTTTCTCATTAAGTATATAATTCTTAATAGTTCAATCTGATAAAATCATTTCTAAATTTAGTAAATTAAGTAAATTTAGGAAATTTATTTATATCCTCCTGTTGAACCAAATCATCATTTTCTTTCAGTAGGGCTTACTTCTTCCCATCTCTCAAATAGATCTTTATCTACCAAAATCTCTAATCATTCTTCTCATCACAGAACTTCCATTTGTGCTAATCTTTCTCAAAATTTTATTTCCACATCTCTGACAGTAGGATTATATAAAATAATACCTGCCTCATGTCTAAAATCTTCATCTATTATACCTACTCCATTTGCTATTATCAACCCTTTTTTAATAGGTAAACTACTTCTAGAATAAAGCTTCCAAGCAAAATTAGTTTTAATCCCTAATTTTACAATTTTAATTTCTCAAGATTTTATAATAGTATCTTCAGCAGCTTTTAAATCCCAACATAAAGCTCAAGAAGTTCATTTTGTAGGTTTTAAATCTTGATGCCATGTAACAATTTTCTTCATAATTTATCTTGTTAAATTATAAAACAAATATTCCACATTTTGTCTTGGAGCTTGCTTAGATTCAGCAATATATCTTCTAAACCAGGTTCTTTGTCTTTTTGCATAACGATGAGTATTTCTTTTTAAAATTTCTACAGCTTTTTCCAAATCGTATTTGCCTTGTAAATATCAAACAATTTCTTTATATCATAATCATTGCATAGATTGAAGATCAGGGGAATATCACTGTTCCAAAAGCCATTTAACTTCATCTACTAATCACATCTCAATTTGTTTTTTAATTCTTTTATTTATCCTTTTATTAGTATCTTCTTTTTCTCTTCGTAATCAGATCATAAGTAAAGGCCATTTCACTGGCCTTTGTCTAGCTAACTCTGATTTGGGTTTTCAAGTTTTATAATATATTTCTAAAGCTCTAACTATATATCTTAACGTGTTAGGATGTAATTTTTGTGCTTCTAAAGGATCAACTTCTTGAAGTTTTTTATATAAAATTCAAGGATTCTTTTCTTCTTCCTTATATAATTTTTCTCTTAAAGAAAAGTCAGGTTCAACATCAGGCATATCAAAATTTTTATAAATTGTATCTATATAAAGTCATGTACCTCATACAATAATAGGTATTTTTCATCTAGAATGAATATTAGAAATGATATTTTCTGTATCCTTTTTTCGTTCTCAAGCTGTATAAAGCTGAGAAGGATCAACTATATCTATTTGAAAATGCGGGATTCTTTCTCTAATTTCTTTTGAAACTTTATCTGTTCATATATCCATATATTTGTAAATTTGTCTTGAATCAGCAGAAATTATCTCAGAAGGCAACTTTTCAGCCAATTTTATAGAAAGATCTGTTTTTCACGTAGCAGTAGGTCACCGGATAATGATAACACCTTTAGGATTTCTATCAGCAAAATCTCTAACTTTTTCTAATACATTAGGAAATATATCTGTTACTTCCATTTTATTTTAAAAAATCACAAACAATTTAAAACAAATCACAAACAATACCTATCTTCAGAAATCATCTGATTCAATCTTCTGACATCCCTTTATAATACTTTTTCTACCAATACTTTATTACCTTCTATTTTTATCACCTTTACATTATCTCCCACATTAACGTCTTCAGCATTAAGTATCGGATAATAAATCCCTTCAAAAAAAACTACTTTCTGTCCATTTACAACTTGAACTATTAATATCTGTCACAAAATCCTTTCATTTGTATTAACTGGAATAGAAGATGTATTTTTCATAAATTTTCAATATAAATATTTAGTCAAAAACCAACTAATAGATGATATTACCAAAAACAATATACTACTTCAAACTAAAGACTTTAAATAAGAAATTTTTAAAAATTTTATAAACAAACCTGTCAAGATAGCGCTGATTCATAATGCTAAAAAATCTCAGGAAAGGAAAAAAGTTTCAGCTATTAAAAACAAAATACCTAACAAAATCCAACTAATCCATAAAGCCATTGCAAAGATAATTAAATTAATAAAACAAGCTTGTCTTAACTAGCAATACTAGCATATCATACTACTTGAGTCTTATCTCAAGCAGTATCTCAACTATTTAAATATAATACAAATTTCCTTGGAGCATTTAAAAGTTTAGTCATTCTAATATAAGCTCTTATTCACAAATATCCACATGCTCTCTCAGACACAACAAATTCTTCATTTCCCTCTAAAATAGCATTAATAGTTTCTAAATCTACTTGTTTGGCAATATCATAAGGAAGATAGTGTGAAAGATCACTACTTATAACAATGCCTACATCTTCATATTTTGTTACAATATTAAATAAAACCTCTCACATTAATTGCCAATCAGCATCCATTCATCCTAATACAGGCACAAAGCTTTTAACATTTGTTAGAACTTGCAAAAATGGAATTTGAACCTCTACACTATGCTCTGGCTGATGTGCTTGATCCACTAATAAAGCTTGCTGTCCTAAAAGAGCCATTATTTCATTTTGTAAATCCAAATCTACCTTTACCAAACCTAAAGGAGTTTGCCGTGCTTCATATTGAGCGAATCCCCATCCATTAAATCATACGTAATGAGCAGGTCATATTATAATA
>JAMOTU010000198.1 GCA_027062165.1 Candidatus Altimarinota bacterium | reverse complement strand
ACTTGATGGGCCTGTAGCTCAGTCGGTAGAGCAGCAGCCTCTTAAGCTGTTGGTCCGGGGTTCGAGTCCCCGCAGGCCCAAATGCGGGCGTAGCTCAGTTGGCTAGAGCGCCGCCCTGCCATGGCGGAGGCCGCGGGTTCAAGTCCCGTCGCCCGCTCCATTTTAAATTCTTTAACCAATCAGGGATAAAAATCCCTGATTTTTTATTTTGTCAATAAAAATTAATCTCAAAAAGCTATTATAAAAATTAATTTTTATTCCTATTTTTCAAAAATTTGACAAAAAATAAAATTATCAATAAAATTATATCAACAGCCCTATTTATGCATAATATTTAAAATAATGTTTAAAAAATTTATTAAAACAGCTGAAAATCTTTGATACATATTATCAAAATATATAGCTTTGCCTTCTTTTTCTAACTCTTCAAGCCAATATTCTTATTTTCAAATAAAACCATTTAAATATTCTGAACATACCATAGGTGAATGGATAGGTTTTTTGACAAATTTTTCTAATATTAAAAAAAATATATCATTTTTTATTAAATGAAATTCAGCTAATATAAAATTATTTGTAAAAATACCTACAAATATAGAAAAATACTTTGAAAATGCCTTTTACGCTTCTTTTCCCACTAGCGAACTCATCAAAGTTGAATCAAATAACTTTAAAAATATATACAAATATGAATGATATATTCATTTTGAAACAAGTGCTAACGAAAAACTAAAACTATTAACTATAGAAGATTTCTCTCCTCAATGAAACTATCTATGGCCATTTAAAGACATCTTAAGTATATTTTACAATGTCCCTGCAAATAATGAACTTAAACTAGACTATGAAGTAATATTTGACACTCAACATAATATTTTTATAAAATTATTAAATTTTTTATTTCTAAACTTCCTAAAGCTTATAGGATTATATAAACCTACAGAAAGTGAAGAAGACAAAAAAGATTTAAAATTTTTTATTAGATATCAACTTAAAAATAATTATCAAATTAAAAAATTAATAGAAAAAAATCTAATTTCTGTATATGATAAGTTTACTCATAATTGAGAAGTAAATATTTGAAAAAAAATAAAACGAATTTTTGCTAATTTTAAACATTTTGCTAACTTTTATTGTTTACCTAACAAACAATATACTATCAAAAACCTTGAATACATAACTTATCGCAAACTACCCTTTCCATCTAATCTACCTACTCTACAAAATACTGATAAAAATGAAATTACCTTATTAGGTTATACAGATTATAAAAACGAACATATAAAATTTGGTATAAAAGAAGAAGACAAACTAAGACACATCTATATAATCGGTAAAACCTGAATGTGAAAATCTACACTT
Source organism: Candidatus Altimarinota bacterium (assembly GCA_027062165.1). Taxonomy (GTDB): domain Bacteria; phylum Patescibacteriota; class Gracilibacteria; order Absconditabacterales; family Absconditicoccaceae; genus JAMOTU01. The sequence continues at coordinate 2,708 of JAMOTU010000198.1, read as the reverse complement.
ATTTCCAATATGGTAAGATCAGATATGATTTCTAATAAATGAGTCTGAGTAATAGATCCACATGGAGATTTAATAGATACTATTTTACAATATATTCCTTCGCGGAGAATAAATGATGTTATTTTATTTGATGTATCAGATTTTCAGCGACCTATATGATTTAATATATTAGAATACTCTTCAGAAGAAGAAAAAAATATTATAGTTTCTTGAATTGTGTCTACTTTTAAAAAACTTTATGGGAACAGTTGGGGTCCTAGACTTGAATATATACTTAGAAACACTCTTTTAAGTATTATTGAATATCCTAACGCTACATTAATGCATCTTACCAGAATGCTTACAGACAAAAATTTTAAAGAAGAAGTTTTAGAATATGTTAAAGATCCTATTGTTTTAAAATTTTGGAGAAATGAATTTGATAAATGGAACGAACATTTTAGACAAGAAGCTATATCACCTATAGTTAATAAAGTTGGACAATTTTTATCTTCTCCTATCGTAAGAAATATCTTTTGACAACCAAAATCAAAATTAAATATTAGAAAAATAATGGATGAAGGAAAAATATTGCTAGTTAATCTATCAAAATGAAAAATCTGAGAAGATAACGCTGCTATGATATGATCTTTCTTGGTAACTAAATTTCAAATAGATGCTATGTGAAGAGCAGACATACCTTTCGAACAAAGAAAACCTTTTTATCTTTATATAGATGAATTTCAAAATTTTGCTACAGAATCATTTGAGTCAATTCTTTCAGAAGCAAGAAAATACAAACTATCTCTAACAATAGCAAACCAATATATTAGTCAAATAGAAGAAAACATAAGAAATGCAATATTTGGAAATGTAGGAACTATAATATCTTTTTGACTTTGATATGACGATGCAGAAATAATGTCTAAACAATTTAAAGAATTGATTACTCCTATAGATCTTTTATCATTACCAAAATTCAAAGCTTACATAAAATTGATGATAGATTGAGTTACATCTGATCCTTTTTCAATGCAAACTTTTCCTTTGCCTACTCCTCCAAACTGACCAGACGTTAAAGAAAAAGTAAAAAAACAATCTCGTCAAAGATATGCCATCAAAAAAGAAGAGTTAGAAAAACTAATTAAAATATGGGCTGAAAAAACCTTCTCTCCAGTAGAAAAAGCAATCGAAAAAGCAAAAAATATGACAGGATCACAGAAAATTAAATCAGAAGATAATCAAAAGATACATATAGATACTACAGAAAAAAAAGAATCCTCTAAAAATCTTAAGGAAAATCTTTCTTCTGACCAAACCTTATCTATAGATGATATAAAACTATGACAACGGTATAAATGAATAGTAAAACTCAAATACAACTATTGACTTTTTGTTATGCTACCTTGAGGAAAAGTAGAAGGTCTGTTACACAAGAAAAAAATTAAAGTCCCAGAATGAGTGAGATGGAAAGATCTTTATAATATTTGAGATATCATTGAGGTAAAAGCTGAGAAATTCAAAGAAGTTGACGGCGAAAAAAAAGTAGAATGGACTCAATTTTAAAATCTCTTGACATTAAAAATAAAATGATTATATAGCAGGAAAAGTTTATTTATTAAATTTCATATCAATGTGCGAACCTTTTGATCCAAGGAGACTATCACCTGAAGAAAGAAAAAAAGCTTTACTAGAAGTATGTAAACTTATGTTAAAACATAATAAAAAATTCCAAAAACAATTGGAAGAGCTATTTAAAAGTGCTGAAGAAACGTTAGAAGAAAGACATGATTTAGAAATCTATGAAGATGATCCAGCTAGAACTGAATAAAAAATTTATATTTTAAGTTTCGATATTAATGAATATAGAGAAAAATAATAATTGATTTAACCCAAATGAAAGAAAAAGTAATAAAATTTCTAATGAAATATCAAATCTTTTAAAAGAGGGAGAAAAAATAGTCACTATCAAAGAATTGATTAAAAATCCGAAAAATTGCATATGAAAATTTATAATTATAATTGATGACATTAATTGAAAAAAGACAAAACGAAAAATAACAAATTACGTAATATTTGAAGAAATGAGAATAATGAGAATAACCATTAAAAACGAAAATTGAGAAATTAAAAATCTATTCCTTAATATTTGAAATTAAATTAGAAATTTTATCCATTTATCCTCCCACCGATGAACAAATTTATAAAATCTTTACTGATAATTTGCATTCTCTTAATACCTACCAATATCGGTGGGAGGGTTTGAGGTTGCTATAAAACTTAAACACAGGACCTCAACAATCTCAAACACTCCCACCGAAAAGGTGGGAGTTTTTAATTTAAATCTTAACTAAGAAAATAATGGAAAAAAGCAATTACTTTGAGAAAATAAAAAAATGAAGAAAAAAATTAGCTAATCATCAAGAAAACAAAGAAATAATTTGAGATTTAAGAATAGTACCATGAATTTCCTGAATAAGTGAAGAATTTGTAAATGTACTTTCTTTAAGACAATTTTTATGGTGATGATTTGGAGAAAAATTTATATTTCCATCAACATTAGAAAAATCCGGAAATAGTCTATATGAGATAATTGATTATTTAACTAATATTTTAAAAATCAAAAAAAATAAAATCGAAATAGGAGACTTTAAAACTCTATCAGAAGTAGAAACTAGAGAACCTTATATGAAAACAGAAATAGCATACCCTGAAATTGACAAAATTAA
>JAMOTU010000197.1 GCA_027062165.1 Candidatus Altimarinota bacterium | reverse complement strand
ATAAAATTGATACCATATCTTTTCCTATGTATGGGAGTTGGAGCTGTGTTTTCGTAGAAAGGTTTTTGAATTGACAGTTTTGACCTATTGATAGTGTAGATCCTTATATTGCATCTACTTTTTATACCTTAGATAGATTTTGACATAAAAAAGAAATTGAAGAAAAGATAAAAAATAATGACTTTTTAATTTCAGACAGATACTCAATTTCAAATTTTATTCATAGATGAAGTCATTTTTTGCAAGAAGGAAAAATTGATGAGATGAAAAAATTTTTCGATTGGATTTATGATTTAGAATTTAACAAGGCTTGTTTACCAAAGCCAGATTTGATAATATTTTTATCTTTGAGTTTAGAAAATATAAAAAAATTGCTTTTAAAAAAGGCCGAGCAGCAAAGGGAATATATAAAATGAGATACATTAGATTGGGCTGAAAAAAATTTGGAGCATCAAAGATATTCTTTGGAAGTAGGAAAAAAATATTTAAAGCAATGGTTTGATAATTTGGTTGTAATAGAATGTGAGGATGAGGATGGAAATTTGTTGTCTCCTGAAGAGATAAATAAAAAGATTTTGAAAGTTATAGAATAATTTTAATTAAGATTTACATCAGGAGCGTCATCTATTTCACCTGGCATAACAGCAGAAACAGTAATTTTTCTATATGGAGCATATAAGTCAAGTAATTTTTCAGTATACCATTTTTTAATTTCTTCTAATTCTTCTTTCGAGTATATTCATTCTATATTCCATTTATTGGAAAAAGAATTAATTTCTTTTGAAGTTTTAGAAAATAATAAATCAATATTGTTTTGTAGATAAGTTAGATTTATTTCGGGATGTTCATTATATTCTTTTGTATTAAGTATTTCTTGTTTTTCAAAATTATTAATATTTTCGAACATTTTTGTTTTTGTATGGTTAATTTGTAAATTTATATTGAAATTTTAAGTAAAAAAATAAATATGTCAAATGTTTTTAAATTATTTTTATAGTTGTTATGGGAAATTCAGAAAATAATAAAGAAATAATAAAGTTTAAAACATCAAAAAATGAAATCTCAAATAATATGTTATTATATAGATATAAAGAATTAATTTTACGTTCTGAGAAAGGGTTTGATAAATTTAGTTTAGATGATTGGAATTGGTGGTTTTATTTGAATTTAGAATTTTGAAATATAAAAGAGATAGAGCATTCTTTTAATATTTTTTATAATGAATTTTTAAAAAAATTAAACTTAGATAATTTAGATAGGAATTCTAAGAATAAGCTTTATACAATTTTTTTAAATTTATATTTGACCTCTCAAGTTTATGTGTGAGAATTAAGAATAAAATCTATAGATTTTAGAAAACAAATATTAGAGTTGTGAGAAAATAATAGCAAAGAAATAGATTATTTGTTAGATATAGAAGTTTTCCTTTATAAATTTTTGTTACAAGATGAAGATTATTTGAAGTCTATAAATAAAAAAGTAAAAGAAAAATTAAAACTATATGATTCTAATTCAATAAATAAGAATTATATTCGTTATATAAAATTAAGTTGTGTTTATTATATTTCTATGTTTTTTATAAATAAAGATGAGTTTGATAAGAAAAAAATAGAAATAATTAATTTTATAAATGAAGTTAATTTAAAGACAAAGGATCAAAATTTGAAATTATGATGGAGTGTAAGTTTTCTAAAAGATATTTTGTCTTATATTTTGTATAAACAATATTGAATTAGTCCTATATTAGATAAGATTTCATCAGAAATTTTAAAGAATCTAAGTTGAAAATATAAAGAAGATGATTTTGAAAAGATAGTCTTAAGGAGATATGAAGAGTTTGAGAATAAATTATTTCTCCTGGATTTTTTGATTTTGAAACTTTTTTTTGATGTATCAAAATTAGAATATAGTGAATTGATAAATATTCAGTTTAAAATTGTTCAAAATTTATTTCATATTTTCTGAAAGAATAAATTTAATAATATTTATTTTAAAAAATTAGAAAAAATAGAGGGATTTCCAAAAGGTAAATTATTAGAAAATGTTTTAAAAATTTCATATGAGCTTATAATGACAAAGACTTTAAATGATTTGAGATTAACTATTTCTTACAAGAGATTTGATCTTTTATGGGAAGTTTTAAATAAACTTCTTAATAATATTAGAATTATTATTTTAGATGAAAATTGAAATATAAAATCAAATAATTGATTTTCAGAGAAAGATGTATTGTCTTTTAAGGATATTCAATATTTAACTAATTGATGGATTTATATAGAAAAGTTTAAAACTTTAACTTTAGTTGGGAAAAAATTTTGTTTCAGATGATGAAGAGATTGTTTTTTAGTATTTATTGATAGAGGAATAGAAGGAGTTAATAAATTCTCTTATGAGGAATTAAAAATTTTAGATAAGGTTTTATATATTTATTTTGGATTAGAATTAGTAGATTCATCTGATGTTACTAAATTCTATAATGAGTTTATAAGAGATTTGATAATAGGATATTTGTCTAAATTTAAGGATCCTGAAACAGAGGATCATATGGAAAGAGTATGAAAATTTACTGGAGCAATTTTAGGAATGGAATTTATGAAAAAATTAATATATGATGATATCTTATATGTTTTTAATAAACTGTGATTGAATATTAAAAGAGAAGAAATTGGACAAATAATAGAAAGTTTAAGTCCATGGCATGATATTTGAAAAATAGAAATTCCTGATAATATTTTGAATAAGCCGTGAAAATTGACTAAGGAAGAATTTGAAGCTATGAAATATCATACTATTTTAGGTGCCTCTTATATTGAAAATTGATTAAGTATAGATTTACTTAAAAAAGATAAAGTAATTTTATCTCTGATTAGTTTAATACATCATTTAGTATTTAGAAATTATCCAATTGATGTTAAAACTTGAGAGTTTAATTTATCAAAGGAAGTTATAGATAAATATAATTTGAATAAACATCTGATAGAGAGTTTTATCTATTCTACATTTTTTCAAAATTTTTTAGAGTTATATAAAACAGATCCTAAGTTTAGAAGATGAATTTTATTTTTGAGTTTTGTTGTAGGTTTTGCTGATGCATTTGATGCTATGAATAGTAAAAGAGTTTATAAATCAGAGTTTGATATAGATAAAATTAAAAAGTTTTTAAAAGAAGATATTAGAAATTTTATTGATAGAATCGCACAGACGTGAGATAAAGAATTATTAGAAGTTTTTAAAAAAATAGAAAAAAAGGTAGATTTATTAGTAGATTTATTAGCTAATTTATCTGTTAACAATATAAAAGATGAATGATTTAAAACAACAGGTAATTAGTTTGATTTTAGAAGCTGAATTTTTTACCGAAGAGGAAAAGAAGATTTTTATATCTCGTTTGCCTAATGATACTGAACAATTATTAGATTTAAAAAATAAATTAGAAGAAAAAATATTACAATTTGAAAGAGATAAGCCAGTTATTATGAAGAAAGTTCAAAAATTGATGTCAGATTATAGAGCCACTTTAGAGGAATATAAAAATAAGAAGATTAAAGAAATTATCAAAAAAGCAGAAGAAAGAGAAAAAGATGATGATTTAGATAGTTTGTTGGAAAATATTTAAAAATTTTTTTATTCTCTTTCCAATTCTGCCACTATTAGGTAATTTTGCCAATTGTATTGAGGAAATTCTTTTTTAAGAAGTTCTATTAAATCTTCACTTTTTCAAGGTGCTGACATATAATATTCTTCTGAATTTGGTAGAGGCAAACCTTCTTCTTTGAAAGCTTCAGGATTATACCATGTTTCAGAGTTCTTTTCAACTTTTTCAACTAAAAATCATATAAAATTTTCTTTTAACCATTTAACAAAAATTTTCTTGTCTTTATCTGTTAGAGAAGTAGATTCTAGGATATATTTAATTTTCTTAAAATAATAATTGGGTTCAAGCGATCTATCGCAAGTTAAAAGCTCAATTATTTGCATAAGAGTATTTTTAAGTTGTTTTTCTTTTTCATTAGTTGTTTGTATGTTATTTAAGTTTTCTTTGATGGTTTCAAAATCTTCAGAAGGGATTTTCAAAGTTCATTTTAAATAATCAAATAATATTAGT
>JAMOTU010000196.1 GCA_027062165.1 Candidatus Altimarinota bacterium | reverse complement strand
TGGGTAAGTAAAGTTTCCTTGGGAAATAGAAATGGTTTAAAAATTTCTATTTTTGGAGATAAGGCAAGCGCGATATGGATTCAGGAAAAACCAGAGTTTTTATATATAAATAAGGATAATGGAGAAAAAATTAAAATAGATAGAAGCTATGAAGATGGTTATTTTAAAAATAGAATATTTAATAGAATGACTCCTGGACATCCCTCTGGATTTATAGAAGCATTTGCAAATTTATATAGTACTATTTACGAAGATATAATTTACTTTAAAAAACACAAAAAACATATAAATAATGATTTAATATGGACTTTTGAAAAGGAAAAGAAAAACTTAAAAATTCTTGATAAAATTTCTTCAAAACTTTAAATAAAAAAAATTTTTACCCCGCCTCAAAAAAGGCGGGGGTAGTATAAAGAAAATAAAATTAACCTCCGATGAGTCTGAGAGCATATTGAGGTAATTGATTAGCTTGAGCGAGCATAGCGGTACCAGATTGCATTAAGATTTGTAATTTTTGGAATTTAGCTGTAGCCTTCGCAAAATCTACATCTCTAATTCTAGATGTAGCTTCATCAATTGTTGTTTTAGCTTGTTCATTGAATGCTACAATAGAGTTTAATTGATTAATAGTAGACCCCATATTTGCAGCTTGGTCAGATAAAATGTTAATTAAATCTTGAACTCTTGCCGCAAATTTTAAAATTTTAGATTCAGTTGCTCCAGATCCAAACCCATATGATGTTTGCAATTGACTAGCTATTGATACATAATTTGCATCTTGAACTTTTATTCCTAAAACGTTAGAGAAAATAGTATCAGTAAATGTTGGTGCAAAGATTCTATTATCTCCTACTCCGGTTGCTCCAAAAGATGTCGCACCGGACGCCGCTGCTGGTCCATATTGAATCATAAATTGGAACATGGTTATAGAAACATATGTTCCATTTGATAGTTTATAAGTTTGAGAAAAGCTATGAACTCCCTTATTTTTTAGAGCTTTACTATCAAAAAGTTTAAACTCGTTAAAGTCAACAGAGCGTGCAAGTTGATCCATAGCTTCAATAATTTTTGCAATTTCAATACTAATTTGTTTTCTTTCATCCGGATTAACTGTTTCGTTTGCTGCCTGCAGTGCCTTTTGTCTTACAACTTGATAGTTATCAATCATTTGTTGAGTAGCTGCAAGTGCTACTTGAGTTAATGATATTCCATCCTGAGCGTTCATTATACCTTGTTCAATACCTTTAGATACTCTTGTCATTCTTTGTACAATGTTGTATCCAGATACATCATCTGCTGCAGTTACTATTCTTCTACCAGATGATAATTGGGTTACTACTTTGTTTAATTGTTTTTCAGTATTATGTAACTGAGTTAAAGTAAAGTTTGCTAAGTAATTGTAATTAATTCTAAATGCCATCTCTATCTACCTCCTTCTATCTCTATCTTCTATCTTTTATCGTCTTTAAGTTTATATTTTTTAAATATTTAATGCAAAATTTTTCGTCTAAACTTCTTTAAATTTTTTTTAATTACAACAACTATAAAAGACGACAATGCATTAAGGATGGTGATATATCTAAGAATTAGAAATTTTATGAATGAAGTTAAATTTTTAAAAGTAACTAGAAAAAGGGGGCAAAGTAAAGCCCCCCAGGATATAATTAACCTCCGATGAGTCTGAGGGCATATTGAGGTAATTGATTAGCTTGAGCGAGCATAGCGGTACCAGATTGCATTAAGATTTGTAATTTTTGGAATTTAGCAGTAGCTTTAGCAAAATCTACATCCCTAATTCTAGATGTAGCTTCATCAATTGTTGTTTTAGCTTGCTCATTGAATGCTACGATAGAGTTTAATTGATTAATTGTAGACCCCATATTTGCAGCTTGATCAGATAAAATGTTAATTAAATCTTGAACTCTTGCCGCAAATCCTAAAATTTTAGATTCAGTGGCTCCAGAACCAAATCCGTAAGTTGTTTGAAGATGACTAGCAATGGCTAGATAATTTTCATTTTGAACTTTAATTTTTAATACATTAGAAAAGATAGTATCAGTAAATGTTGGGGCAAAAATTTTATTATCTCCAGTAGTATAATCCCCTCCAAAAGAAGTCTTACCAGATGCCGCTGCTGGTCCATATTGAATCATAAATTGGAACATGGTTATAGTTACTGTATCAGTACTACTATCACTTAAAGTATAAGTTTGAGAAAACTTATGTACTCCTTTTGAGGCTAAAGCAGCACTATCAAATAGTTTAAATTCGTTAAAGTCAACAGAACGTGCAAGTTGATCCATAGCTTCAATGATTTTTGCAATTTCAACACTAATTTGTTTTCTTTCATCTGGGTTAACTGTTTCGTTTGCTGCCTGCAGTGCCTTTTGTCTTACAACTTGATAGTTATCAATCATTTGTTGAGTAGCTGCAAGTGCTACTTGAGTTAATGAAATTCCATCCTGAGCATTCATTATACCTTGTTCAATACCTTTAGATACTCTTGTCATTCTTTGTACAATGTTGTATCCAGATACATCATCTGCTGCAGTTACTATTCTTCTACCAGATGATAATTGGGTTACTACTTTGTTTAATTGTTTTTCAGTATTATGTAGCTGAGTTAAAGTAAAGTTTGCTAAGTAATTGTAATTAATTCTAAACGCCATCTCTATCTACCTCCTTTCACTTCTACCTTTTCTATTTCTTATCGGTTTCTTAGAAAAATTTTTAGTTTAATAAAAATTGAAAAATTGGGATTAATCTCTAAATTAATAAGTATACATTTCCGATCATTTAAAATTAAATTAGGAGAAAATAAATAATCGAGGAAAATTGAAATGGCGGATGTGACAAGCATTACCAGTACTACAGGTTTAATATTTGATACTAACAGTATTGATGTAAGCCAGTATTATTTAAACTTTACGGGCATAGCAGGTGATACTACGGTTACTATAAGTGGATTAACAGGTTTAGATTTTAATTCGATAGCTACTCAAATAATGGATATTAAGCAACATCAATTAATAGACCCTCTTGTAGAAAAAATTAAAGATACTACTTTTCGACTTCAAGCTTATTCTTACTTTGAGGAAAAGTTAAAAAATTTAATGAGTGTAGCCGATGAACTTAGATTTGTTTCAAATCTAAACGCTCTTGGTATATTTGCAGATAACGAAAATATTATATCTGGAACAGCTTCAAGTGGGGCTGTTGAAACTACTTATTATATTAATGTAAACTCCCTAGCATCCCCTAACTATATAATGGCAAATAAAGTAGAGGACAGTAATGCTATTAAAGATTTATATAAAGATAAAGTAGTTCTAGATACAAATGGGGAGCTTTCTATTACTATAAAGGAACTTAAACCTGATGGAACGCCGATTGATTCTACTGCAAAAACGATATCTATAGATATTTCAAGTGTAAAAAGCTTATATGATCTTATCAATGAAATTAACAATGCTGCATCCGATTATTTAAAAGCTACTTACTTTTTTGATGGGAAGGAATATAGATTATCAATAACAGGAAAAGAAGGTTATGACATATCTATTTCCGACACGGCTACTGTATTTTCTACAAATAGTTATCAAGATATAAACTCTAATCCGGGAGATCTTTCCTTAACAGGTTTGGTTTATAATAAAACATCTGGTTCTTGGGAAAATATTAATAATTTACATCTTAATTTTATAAATAATTCAACAAATACTTTTGAAGATAGTAACGGGAATATTTATGAAATCCCTAATGTTAATTTAGATATAAAATCAATAGGTAGCACATCATTTAAAATAGCACCTAATACGGAAATTATAGAAAATAAATTAGAAAATTTCGTAAATACTTATAATGAAGTTTTGAAAACATATTATGATTTAACTTACTTTAATAATCAAAATGATAAAGGAATTTTATTTGGAGATCAGTTTTTATTGCAAATAAAAAATAAACTGCAGGAAATTCTTTCTACACCTGTTGGGAATTACACTCTTGCTCAAATAGGTTTGGAGCTTACGGATCCTATTAATGCTCCTGCAGATGCTTATAAAGATTCAAATGGTCACGTTATTCCGGGTAGTTTATACTTTGATAAAGATAAATTTGAGGAAATTA
>JAMOTU010000195.1 GCA_027062165.1 Candidatus Altimarinota bacterium | reverse complement strand
TGAAAATGGATTATTTTCATTGTATTTCTTATAGTCGTATTTTGTTTCTACAAGAGCATCTATTAAAAATTCAAAAAGAATATATAGTTTTTTAACTAAAATAGCTTTTTCATCTTTTTCCGCCTGAAAACCTTTATTAATTTCTTCTAAATTTTCTTTTAGAATACTTTCATTTTTATCTAGCTTTAGACAAATATTTTCTAGTTTTTCTATAAAATTCTCATCTGGCAATTTAGAAAGACGATTTAAATGATAGTATAGAAGTGGACGCCAAAGGATTAGCCGTTCTCTATTTTTTATTTTTTGAACTTTAGGGTGACTAACAGGAAGTTCTTTTATATATTCAAATTTTTCTCTTTTTTCACTCAAAGTTTTTAATTTATATAAAAATGATTTAGAAAAATATCCTTTAATGACAGCTTCCTTAAGTAAATATCCTAAATCCAATAAAGTTTCATATTCATTTTCTTCAAGGATACAATTTTCATAAAAATAAACACAGGAGATTTCTTTTTTATTTACTTTTTTATCCTCATTATTACTATCTTTCTTTTGTTCGTAAATTTTCTTTAATAAATCCTTTGAAACATAATTCTTAGAAAAATTTTTGGCTTTTTCTAAATTTTCCTCAGCTTCATGAGCTATACGCTTAATATCAAATTTTCCTTTTGTAAATAAGGCTGAGATGGAGATTTTTATATTGTTAGCTGTAAATTCAGATAATTTTTTTAAAAAATGATTTATAAATATAAGCATCTCATCCCAAGTACCGATTAAAAATAGATCATCTCCCCCTGAAAATACACAGTAGATATTTCCAAAGGTATTTTCTTCTTTATCTAAAAGTCTATCTTTTTTAGGTAAAAGTTTTGATATATCTTTCATAAAAGACTTTATATTTTGAGTAAAGAAAAACTCTAAAAGACGGCTAAATTGAGCTGTTCTAGATATAGAGTTTATACCTTCTTTAATAGTTTTCCCATAAAAACCTTTTATAAATTTATAACCAAGACGATTTAAATCTGCTTTTAAGACTATTAACCTTTCACTTCCAAAAGTTTCTGTTTTTCCATTTACCTTATAAACTCTTCTTGCACTTTTTGCTAAATCATCAAAAGTTTTAGGAACTATAATTTCTTTTTCGTTTTTATCTTTTTCTACTTTTGTGGGGATATAATTAATAGTTAAATAGCAGGGATATAAATTATTGTTATCTTCCCAAGAAAGGGTATAAACTATTTTGTTTTCTTCAAGAATTTCCTTATTTAATTTTGAAATATCATCAATAAATTTCAAAGAATTTGTATCTAAGATAATATCTTTATTTTCGAAAATATCTTTATAAGTAAAAATTAAATATCTGCTTTTTGGAAGTTTTGTTCCAATATCCTTAGTTGATTTACAAAAAGAACAAAGTTTTATTTCTTCATTATTATTATCTTTTATAGTATATTTTGCTACAAATTTTTTACAAAGTTCACAGGCGTTTTCCCGAAGGCCCTTATTTATGCTATCAAAGTAATTTTCAAAAGTTTTTATTTTAAAAGGTTCTTCGTAAAACTCATAAACTTTTCCAATATCAAAAGGTCTATATTTTTGATATATGTTTTGTTTCTGGAGTTCTTTTCTAAATTTTTTATAACCTTTATCATTATCTAATAGAAGTTCTAAATCCTTATAATTTACCTCTTTATATATCATCTTGAAAGATAAAAGACCAAAATATTTTTCTATTAAAATTTCATCTAATTTCTTTCTAAAGTTTTCTAGCTTTTCCCTATAGTCTTTTACCTTAGGCAAAACAAGCTCTATTTTTCCACCTGCATTTATTAAAATAGTATTTAAAGATACATCAAATTCTTTGCAAAGGTTATAAGCTACATTTTGTAAGATCAAAGAAACTAGGAAAGATCGTGCTCTTAAAGACTTTGTTAAAAATCTATGTTTTTCTTTTCCAACATCAAAAATAAAATTTTGAATTCCACTAAAATCTATAGAAACATAAACAAGTTGTTTTTCATTGTCGTTTTCCTTTATTTTTCTTAAAAAATTATCTACATCAGAAATTTCCAAACTATTCCAATTTTCCTTATAGTGTTTATATAAACTTTCTACAAAAGCAGAAGTGGTAATTAAGTGATCTGCCAGTGAAATATCTGGAATAACTTGATAAGTACTAGAGGGAATACACCACATATATTTCTTTATCAAAGTTTTTAAAGCTTCTAAATTGGTAACGGTATTACGAGGAGTTTTGTTTTGAAGGTCATTTAATTTTTCTAAATCCCTTTTAAATCCCTCTAATAATTTTTCAAATTCCTCTTGAAAAATATCTGCAAAAGTTTTATCAATATATTTTCCTTCCAAAAGATTATCCAAACTTTTTTCTATAAATTCTTTTAGATTAACAGAATAAATATTTTCTGTATTAAGAGGCTTTAAAGGAAAGAAATAGATATCATTTATTTTTTCTAGACTTTCATCTTCCTTTACTTCTCCTTTATTTTCTAAGTTTTCGATAAATTTCTTTGGAGAGTTATTTACCAAAGTATTTAAAAATATTCTAACTTTTTCTTGAAAATATTTTCTATCTTTATCCTTTAGTGCAAAAAATATAGAGATTAAAGGCAACCTTTCGAAATTTTTAAGCTGAGTTTCATCTTCTAAATCTTCAAAAAATTCTTCTCCAATTCTATCTGTTCCTGCACTTATATGATCTGCAAATTTAAGAATAAATAAATATTTTTTTTCTTCTTCGTTTAACTCAGAATAATTTACTTTATGGTGATTTTTTACTAGCTTTATTATTAAATCCAAAGCTTCATCATCCAAAAGCGGAGAAAATAAATTTTTAAGTATTTCTTTATTTTCTGTGATAAATTTTGTAGAAAGCTCTGCGTGAGAAACATTAGTACTTTTAGCTCTTCTTATAAGCTTTCCTATATCATGAAAAAGAGCCGATAAAATTAATATTAGCTTTTCCCTATCCATTTTATTCACCCTTTTCATTTTCTATAGTGATTTGGCATAAACCAGGAATTAGATATTTTTCACTTTCTGCAAGCTCCAAGGCTACAGAAAAAGTCTTTGGAAAGACATTTAAATTCCTAACAAAATTTAATTCTTCTAAAAGGTTATTTAGTCTAAAATCCCAATCGTTTTCATTAAAAGTAGGATTTAAATTTTTATATCTAAAAAAGAGTACCTTTGAATAAAAGTTGGTATAGGAACCTATAAAAAGTGGAAAAACATTATTTATATTTTGAAGCCTTTCTTTATATCTTTCTAAGTTGATAAAAAAGTTATTAAGTTTTTCTTTTATATTTCTTAATTTTTCAGAAGTTTCAAATCTATTTTCTCTATTTAGCGTATTGTATTGTAATTTCTTTAAATAACAAACCTTGTTAAAATAATCTTTGGATATTTCACCAAAAATAATGTTTTTTAGAGTTTCTTCAAAATTATCTAAAGTTTTTAAAATAAGGTTTAAAATTTTTACAATTTTTTCATTAGGTAGACGAAAAGCTTTTCTTAAATATTCATCTAAAGAATTTTTTATAAAGTTTTTTACCTCTCTTCTTTCATATCTTTTATCTATAAGGATTTTACCTTTGTAAAAAGTATTTTTATTATATCCTTCTGACAAAATAGGCATAGAAATATGAGGAACTCTATAGATTCTATAGGCTCCTAAGTAGGTATTACTATAATCTTTAGGATCATATTCTTCTTGAGGATAAAAATCGCTTATATGAATAAGTTGGGGTAGTAAGGTCGTATCTAGAAAAGATTTTAAATATTGATTAAAAATTTTACTATCAAATTTATTGTTTTTTGTTGATAATCTTATTAAAGATCCTAAAAATTCTTCTAAAATATTTTCTTCCAAAAATCTTTTTAAGATATACCTAATAAACAAAGTTCTTATGGCACCTTTTAAGGAAGAACCTGGAATATATGGAACATTGTTTGCATCTTTCATAACTTCTTCTATAGAACGAAAAGCGCTACCAAATTCCCTAGAAGGAATATGATTTCTTAAAATTTCTTTTAAAGAATTTTTCCTTTTTTCTTTATCTAAATTCCAAAATTCTTGTTTTAACTCTTCCATATACCTTTCAAATTGTTCTAAATTAGTTCCTAGACTCAAAATTTGACGGGTAAAAGTATGT
>JAMOTU010000194.1 GCA_027062165.1 Candidatus Altimarinota bacterium | reverse complement strand
AAAAAGAAGGATTAGTTGAGAAAATACATCTTTTTAAAAATTTTGATTTTGCAATTTACAAATTGTGGTTAAAAGATGAAATATTAGTAAAAAGTTTTAATATAAAAACAAAAATAGTTGATATAAAAGGTTCAAAAAGAGCTGGAACTATATGAAATGTAGAATATATAGTTTATAAAGATGAAAATGAAGATTTTCTGAAAATATTAAATTTGACTTTAAATTTTGTAAAATTTTCTTGAATAGGGAGTGGAACAAGGCTAGGGTTTTGAAATGTAAAAGTTTTTTGGAGATAAAATTAAAATTTAACAATAGTATTAAATTTTGTTGATTTTGATAAATAAATGTTTATTTTTTAATTAATCTTTTAAAATAAACAGTTATTTTGATGATAGAGATTAAAAGAAAATATTACGAGGATTTAATAGAGAAATATTTTTTAAAAGAGAAAAAAATAACTTTTTTGTTGTGAGCTAGAAGAGTTTGAAAAACTTTTTTAATGAGAAAATTTTATGAAAGACTAGCATCTGAGGCTGTATGGATTAGTTTTGAAGAAGATATTGGAAGGAAATTTTCTACAGTAGATGAATTTTTAAACTATTTAAAAATTGCTAGTTGAAAGAATTCTTTTAAGTATATTTTTTTAGACGAAATTCAGTTAGTGCCTGGTATATCTCGGATATTAAAGAAAATTTTTGATAGTGGTTATAATTATTATATTCTTTGTAGTGGAAGTGGTTCTTTTAAGATTTACTCTGAGATAGAAGATAGTTTAATTGGAAGAAGAGAGATTATTAAAGTTTATCCTTTAACTTTTGAAGAATTTTTTTATTTTAAGACTTGAAAGACTTTACAATTTGTTTGGGAAAATCGATATGAATGAATATTAGATAAATATTATTATTTAATAGAAGAGTTTTTAAAATTTTGAGGTTATCCAGAGGTAGTAATTTCTAAATCTATAGAGGATAAAGTTAGATTTTTAAAAAGTATTTATGATATGTGGATTGATAAAGATATAAAATTTATTTTATCTTGAGAAGATATAATAAATTTTTCTAGATTTTTGAAAAGTATCGCTGTTAGAGTTACTAGTATAGTAAAATATTCTACTATTTCAGGTGAATTATGAATTACTTTAAATAAAGTAAAAAAGTTTATTCAAATTTTAAAAGATAGTTTTATAATTTTGGGTATTTGACCTTTAGCCGAGAAATATAGTTATGAGATTAAAACTGGAGAAAAGTTATATTTTGTAGATAATGGATTGTTAAATTATATTTTAAAAAGTTTTGTTTTAGTAGACAATATTTGAAAAATAGTTGAAAATTATGTGATTTGAGAACATATAAAAAGAAAGAAAGATTATATTGAGTTGTATTTTTGGAAAAAAATAAATCAAAGCGAAATAGATTTAGTAGTTTATAATATGTTAAGTTGAGAATATACACCTGTAGAGATAAAAGCAAAGTCTACTTCTACTTTTCCAAAGATATTCAAGTCTTTTTCTGAGTTATATAATGTTAAAAAATGAATTTTGTATAACAAATCTATTAGATTTACTAAAAAAGTAGGGGAAATAGATTTTATTGTAATACCATACTTTTTTGTAGATATTTTTCTATAAAAATTTCTTTAAAATCCTTCATCTAGAAGTTTTTTCAATAATTCCTAGTTTCAAAAGCAGTGGTTCTATATCTTCTTCTATAGCTTTTTCTCCTAATCATAAATTTATAGCTATTGTTTTTAAACCTACTGGTCAACCTCCTAGATTTTTTAAGATTTTTATATAAGATTGATGAATTGGTAAAAGTCCTCCTTCTTTGATATTTGACCAGTTAATAAATTTTTCTATGTCTTTATCAGATAAAACTTTTATATTGTGTGATATTATGAAATCTCTTAACATTATAGCTAAATTATGTATATTTCTTGGGCTATCAGGTAAGATTTCTTTTAAAGAATTTATTAAACTTTTGTTTTGCCAACTGATTCAGTAAAAATTACAATATCTTTCAAAAATTTTTAGCTTTTCTTCTGGTGTATAAGGTTGTAAATGAAACTGATATATAAATCTATTTTTAAAAGGTAGAGAAAGCTTTTCAGGTTTTGTAGTAGCTCCTATAAGCGTAAATTTATTTATAGGAATTCTCACATTACCTCATTCTGGCATAATCATATCTATGACGAAATCTTCCATAGCAATATATAATATTTCCTCAATGTTAGGTTTTAATCTGTGTATTTCATCTATAAATAGTATATCTCAAGTTTTTAAATTATTTAGAATATTTATTATTTCTGCTGGTTTGTTGATAGCATATCAAGTTATTATTTTGATATTTACTCCTAGTTGATTAGCTATTATTTGTGCTAAAGTTGTTTTTCAATAACCACTTTCTCCATATAGTAAAATGTGTCCCAAAGGGCTTTTCCTTTTGATGCTACTTTGTATAGCTATCTTTAATGTTTTCTTGATATGTTTTTGTCCTATAAAATCTTTAAAATCATTTGGTCTAAAATTTTGTTCAGTGTCTATTAGTTTGGTAATGTTTATTTTTTTGATTTCCATAATTGGGTTGAAAAAGTAATTTAAATTTTTAATTTTAAATAAATTTTATTTGATTTTAAGATGTAAGTAATGTATCCCTATATTGTGATAGATGGTATTAAAATATATTTTGTTAATATATGAATTTTATTGAGCATAGCTTTTTATTTATTTTTAATTTATAAATTTTCTAAAAAATATCAATTGGATTTTTGAAGATATTTTAGTTATTTTTGGATAGTATTAGTATTTACATTCTTGTTTGGTATATATTTTGGTGTAATATTTACTTTTAAAGAGTTTGTGCCTTCTTTATCTCAAATAATTTTTATTATCAAAAATCAATGATACAATTTTATATGACTTAGTCTAGGTTTTTTTATTTGACATTTAATATTTTTGAAAAAAATTCCTCTGGTAGCAGAAAAGTTAAAACGAATAGATGTTGTGTTTTATTCTTTAATGATTAGTTTGTTTGTTCTTTGAATTTTTTTATTGTTAGGTGATAATTTTATAGGTAGACCTACTGATTCTGCAATTTGAGTTTCTGCTATTAATTTTTGTTCTTGACAAGGGGTTAGTTGTTTTATGCCTAAAACCCAATTAGCCGCCTATAAAAAAGTATATCCTGTTTGAATTTTTTTGTCTATAGTTAGTTTATTTTCATTTATTGTGATAGTAGTGTTGCACTCTTTATTTAAAAATAAAGTTTGATTTGGCTTAGTTGGTTTTGTTTTATTTTTATTTTTATTAAATTTTGTTTTTATTTTTCAAAAATATCCTAGATATTTGGTTATTAAACCTTTTAAGCAATACGAGATTAGAATTGATATAAAAAATTATCGAACTATAATTTTAGCTTTTTTTTTAATATTTTATTATATTTTTTTAGTATCTCATGATGAATATAGAAAAATTAAAAAAAATGTATCCAATCCAAAAAGGAGTAAATAATCCTATTTTGAGAGCTAAGTCTCAAGAAGTTGATTTGATTCCAGAAGTAAAAAATTTTTGAAAAATACTTTTAGAATTGATGTATGAATATGATGGAGTTTGATTGGCGGCTCCGCAAATATGAAAAAATTGGAGAATAATAGCTGTTACCTTTTGGCAGAAAAGATGAAAAAAATATGATTTTTTATGAGAGGAGATAATGTTTAATCCTAAAATTACTTGGTTTTCCAAAGAAACTGAAATAGACGAAGAAGCGTGTTTATCATTGCCTGGTGTAGTATGAGATGTAGAAAGGTCTAAAGAAATAATAGTAGAGTATATAGATATAAATTGAAATAAAAGGAGTAAAAAATTAAAATGATTGAATGCAAGAATTGTCCAACATGAAGTAGATCATCTTGATTGAATCTTATTTATAGATAAAATAGTAGATAAGAAATCTAATAGTTTTATAAAAATTTTAGTATAGGCTAATGAAAAAATACTACTTTTTTTATTATTTTTTGTTATTTTTAGTACTAGGTTTATCTTTGTTTTTCTGGATTAACAAAGATAAATTTTTATCGAAATTTCCTAGTAAGGCTGAGGAGACAACAAAAGTAGGAACTAAAAAAAATCTTTTGGATTTGTCAACAAGATTATATAATAATTTAAAAAGTTTATCCAATAATTTAGATAATGAGAAGGAGTTTTCAAAAAAATTTTGTGAGATA
>JAMOTU010000193.1 GCA_027062165.1 Candidatus Altimarinota bacterium | reverse complement strand
CTAGAATATCAAGAAAAACTAATAAACCTAAAAGAGAGATTAAATAGAAATTTTGAAAATATTTTTATTAATATTTTGCTAGAAGAAATTTCATATTCGGTTATTATAGACTATTTTAAAGAAGAGAGTAAAGCAATTAGATTAAAACAAGTTAACAGTGATTTATATGAGCTATATAAGGATGTATTTACAGGATATAAAGATGAAGAGTTTAATAAAATTTCGGAGCTAACATATAATTTTCTATATACTCTGATGTCAATGTATATATGATGACTGGCAGCGATAGCGGCAAGGACAGCGATAGTAGAGTGAGTATTTTGATGAGCAGAGATATTATCTAGTGACTTGTTAACGTTATATAAAGCTAATAAAGGTTTAGCATTAGCAAGTATACCATATAGGACAAAGTTATTGATAACAGAATGACTAGTATTTAATGGGTTAACACAGACAATGTTAAATGCGAAGAAGGCAGGGGAAATAAAAGATATGATTGATAATTATAGTATTCAATCTACTGTTAGGACAATAATATTTTTGTGAGTGTTAAGGTGACTGAGTTGGGTAAATGTAAAAAATATATCAGAGGATAAAAATATAATAACAAAGTTAACAAGGGAATGAATAGATATAACGTTGGATACAGCGAAGTTAATATGAACAGACCTATTAATAAAGGTATATATTGATGAAGAGGTAATACCTAGGGATAAGGACCAACTTATAAGGTTATTTCAGGAAGAGATTTATGATATATTGCCATTTTTGATATGACTAAGACTTGCGGAGAGTAAGATATGAGGATGATATTATGTGCAAAGAAGGATTAAATTATTTTTTAGGTCGAAGTGAGTGTATTTTCAAGAATGAAATAATATTTATTCAACGGAGGAGATTAAGAGGTTAATAAAAAATAAGGAGTTGGATAAATACATAATAAGATGAAGGGAAGAGGTGAAGAAGGCACAGAAAGAGAATGTGCCGACGGAGATGTGAAAGGCGGTAAAGGAATTTATAAAGGAGACGACGTTATATGAGGTGATGACAGGGTATAAAGAAGGGAAGGAGATAAGAGGAAGGTTTAAGGAGTTGATAGAAAGGATGGAGAGATGAGAAATAGAGGAGATGAGAGCGATAGAAGAAGGGAAGAGATTGATAGAGGAGATAGTATGGGAGGAGGCATATAGAAGATTTGGGAAGCTGAATGAGATAGAGTCAGAAGCGATAAGAGAGAGAATAAGATTATTACAAAAGGTGTGGGAAGAGTTGATAAAAGTTATGTATAGGATAGAAAGGATAGAAGAGAGTGAGATATATCAAGAATATAGGGAGATAATAGGAAAGACTGAGAGGGAGAGAAGATTTGTGTTGATAGTAATAGAAAGAATTCGTGAAGTTAGAGATAAAAAAATATTGGAAGATAAAAATAAGAAATTTTAATTTTTAAAGGGATAAATGTAATGCGTTTAAATAGAGATAATATAAATAATAGTTTAGAGAGAATAGAAAACATTGAAGATAATGAAAAAAATTTATTAGATAGTTATTTATTTAGAATAGCTTTATTTTATGTAGGTTATTATATAAATAAAAAATGAGAAGTATATAAAATTTATTATAAAAAAAATAATAAGATTATAGATGTATCTAGTCTTAAAAATGGAGTGATTTTAGAAAAACTTTCGTATTTGTTGATAGATGAACATAGGAATGATAAGTTTATTTTAAAGAAATTGGATAATCCTAATATTAAGGAGATTATATGAAAAGCTTCTTTTTATAATAGGAGATTATATATTTTATATGGTAAAGTCCAAGATATAAAAGAAATAAAAGATTTAAATGACAAATTATTAGAATTTTATAGACAATGATGATTAACCTTTCCAGATATATTAAAATTTTATATAGATTGATGAATAACAAAACAGCAGTTTAAAGAATTTTTAGATAAGGTGATAAGATACGCCTATTTGGTGAGACAATTTCAAGATGAAAGGTTTTATAGGATATTTCAGAATATGGATGCGAATAAAGAGGCGGCAAAGGAGTTTTTAGAGAAGAATAGATGAAAGAGTTTAAAAGAGATAGTAAATAATCCAACGAATTGGGTACCATTTTATCTGTTTAATTTATATGTGCGGGAAGCAATATTGAAGGTGTTAAAAGATAAATGAGTGATATCTGAAGATGAGTATAGAAGGTATAAGAAGGAGATAGATAAGATGATAAGAAGGATAGAAGAAGATTGAAAATTATGAGAGGCAATAAAAAAGATAGAAAAGGACAAAGAGATAGAAAAACAGAAACAGATAAAAGAGATAAAGAAAAGAATAGATGAATTTTTGAATAGTGTTAATGTTGAAAGATGATATTATTATTTGAATGAAAAAGACTCTGGAGAATTTTTTGATAGGTATAAATAGTTTTATAAAATTTTAATATTTTTAAGTTTTTCTAGATTTACGTTTAAAGTTGAATTATCTAAGAAACTTAAGTTAACTTTTAGAAAATTTACTTTACCTCAATTATTTAAAAAATTATAGAAGCTTTTACTAAATTGAGGATCTGTTTCTTTATTTGGAGAGAAATACTTTATATTGTCTACTGCTAAGAATCGTATTTCAGCTTTGCCTCAATTTTTTAAAATTTTAATTAGTTCTTCCAAGTGTTTAGTTCATCTTTTAGTAGGGGCATCTGGGAAAAGACCAGTATCTCATATTATTAAAGAACATCATTTTATTTCTACAAAAATATTTTTATTTAATAAAAAGTCTATTCTGCTATTTCAAATTTTAACTTCTTTTTGATAAGGAATTTTATTTGCTTTCAAATATTCTTCTACTAGTTTACTATGTAGTAAGCTATTTACTAAAACAAAATTTCAATTAGGATTTAAAGCAGATATTAGTCTAAGACTGTATTTCCTTTTCGGTGTATTTGTTAATTTTTCTATTAAAATTTTATTATTTTCTTTTAAAAGTTCTCATAATCTGCCAGTGTCTCATATATGAAAGAGGATTTCTTTTCAATTTAATAGTCATTTTCATACAAAACGATTTAGTCTTTTTAAAAAGATTGCTTTATTTATATTTTTTATTATCATATTGGACAAAGATATTTAATTTAAAACTTAATATAATGTGTCAACCTATTTTAAAAAAGGATTTTGTAAAATCAAAAGTAAAATGAAAAATAAAAGATTTAAAATGAAAAAAAGTGTTAATTTTAAGAGCTGATAGATTTGGTGATATTTGTGTAAGTCGGCCTTTTATTTTTTGTCTCTATGATAGATGAGCTAATGTTGATATTTGGATTAAAAAAGATTATCTTTGATTAATAGACTTGTTAAATAGTTATTTTGGAATATCTATTTGAAAAAAATTTTTTAATTTGTCTAATTGGGATATTTATTTTTCTTACGATTGGGAAGTAGGAAAACATTTTGAGAAATTAGTTAGATTTGTTTTTAGTTTTGATTTTTTTCGTCTTTTAAGACTTTTTTGGCATTATGATATTGTTATAGATTTGGTAGGTAGAAGAAGGTTTCAGATAGTGATGTTAATTGTTAAAGTTTTAAAAAAAATTATTTGAAAAAATTTTAAAACAGGTGTTTTATTTAGAAATATTACTAACATATGACATGATGTAGTTTTATATAGAGGAGATGATAAAAATTTAGCAGAACAATATTTAATGATTTTAGACGATAGTATAGAAAGATTTCTTAAAAAAATTGAAATTTGAAAAAACAGATTTTTATTTAAGAGTGTGGTAATACATATTTGATATGGCTGAGAACAGAGTAGAAATTGGTGATTGGATAATTGGACTTATTTGATAAAGTATTTAAGTTCTAAATGATTAGAAATTTTTGTAGTATATACAGATATGGAATCAGAGTGAGATAAACTGAAACAAATATTTGAAAAAAAAGTAAAATTCATTAAAAATCCTACATTTGATGAATTTTTTTCTTTGTTAGAAAAAGTAGATTTTTATATAGGAGTAGATAGTGGTCCTTTTCATTTAGCTGATCTTTTATGAAAAAGAGGAATAGTTCTGTTTTCTAGAGAAAATGAAAAAGTACGGTGAAGTTTTACAAAAAAAATATTAATTGTTAAAAAATTTAGATGAGTTTGTCTTAGAAGAGATTGTAAGGACAATTATTGTATTAGATTGATAAAGCCAGATGATATAATAAAGGTTTTAGAAA
>JAMOTU010000192.1 GCA_027062165.1 Candidatus Altimarinota bacterium | reverse complement strand
TAGCAATTAAATCAGCACCATCAAACTTTGTCCTTAAAGATCATTTTATAAATTCTCCCTGTTTTTTTAAAAGCAAATACATATCAACTTCTTTTACTCTTCTCATAAGCTCCATAATATAATCAGCATCTTCTTTATCCACACCATCAGACAATTCTTCTTCATCATACCAAGAATATATCAATCTATTTTTCTTTTCTGTTCTCTTGAGTAAAACTTCCAAAAATTTGATTGCCTCATAAGAAGAATTATAAAAAATATTCTCTACTATTATATCTTTATCTCCTCACAACCTTACTAATTCACCAGCTACCTTCATATCTTTCCAAGAAGCAGAAGACCACTTACAAAAGTTAGTATCTGTTAGATGTCACAAAAGCAAATAACTACTTATTTCACTATCTATATAAGACTGCCATCATATATTTATCAAAAAATCATATATCAAAAAGCAGTTACTAGAATATTTATAATTTCTAAAAGTAATATCTCCCCAATCCTCAGCACTTTTATGATGATCGAAGATTACTTTTATTTTATTATACCAATAACCTAAATTTTCTTTCCAGAAACTTAATTGTCATCTTACACTTCCAATATCACAAAAAATCAAAATATCATAATTTCAAAAATCAAATTGTGTCTCAAATAACTTAATTTTATCTATAAAATAAAATTTTTTAGAAATTTTAGAAGGAGAAAAATAATTTATCTGTTTTCAAAACTTCCTTAAAACTTCTCAAATTGCTAAAGCCGATCAAATAGTATCTCAGTCTGGATTTTCGTGAATAAAAATCGCTATTTTTTTAGAATTTTCTATCAATTTTTTAAATTTCAAGATTTTATCTTTATCTAACCAACTAGAATCCATAAAGTTTCTTTCTTATATAAAAGATTAAATTTTAAAAAATTAATATATTAATTTATACTAAATTTTCAATATCATCTTCATCACCTAACATGCCTAATCTAGCTGCTATTTCTGCTTCCACATATTCTCTCTTTCTTCAATATTTCTTAGCACTATATTCCTTTAACACTTTAGGCATCTTAGGATTTTTGTAATCAGTAGACCATATAGTATCCATAGAAAACACACGAGAAGTAGCATTATTAATATTTAATTTAATATATACTTTATAATTTGAAATTCAAATAATATCCTGAGCAGAAAGTACAGGTGCATATTCTTTTTCTAAAAATTCAGCATCTGGAGCTCCTACTTTGAAAGATTGAATTGTTCATACATTACCAAATACAGCATCCTTTACACTATTTTTTCATCATTTTCAATCTCCAATATTATGGCCTGCTCATCATTCAAGTTGTGCTATATATTGATGTGCCATTATTAATGCTAAATGATACTTTCTAGCTTCAGACAATATGTCAGCAAAAGTTCAAGTTACAAAATTTTGAAACTCATCTACATAAAGATAAAAATCACGTCTTTGTTCCTCAGGTATATCAGCACGGCTCATCGCAGCATTATAAATTTGACTAACAAGTATCATTCCCAGAAGCTGAGCATTAAGTTCTCATATTTTTCACTTGGAAAGATTCACCAGCAAGATTTTACCTTCATCCATAACTTGTCTAAATCTAAAAGCAGATTTAGTTTGTCAAATAATATTTCTAATCAATCTATTTGTAATAAATGAAACAAATTTAGAAGTAAAATAAGGAATAATCTCCTGCTTTTCCCTTTCACCCATAGCATTATAAGTTCTTTCCCAAAAATTCCTTACAACTGGATTTTTAACTTTTTTAACTTTATATTCTCTAAATACTTCATCTGTAAAAAGCCTAGGAACATCGATTAATGTAGCACCCTCTTCCATATCCTCTAACAACGTCAAAGATCAATATTTAAAATATTCTTGAATACGTGGACCAAAAATTTCAGGACCAAACATTTTCAAAAATATTTCAGTAGCATCATTTACTACTCTATCTGCTTGATCGATACTATCAATTTCATAAAGATTTAAACCCATAGGACGCTCTTCGTTTCAAGCATCAAAATATATAACATCTCTTGCTCTTTCTTTAGGTATATAATGTAAAATATCCTCTACTAAATCACCATGTGGATCTATAACACATAAACCATCTCCATTCCGAATATCTTGTCTAGCTAAAAAACTTATAAATGCCGATTTACCTCAACCTGATTTTCAGATAATATAATGATGTCTAGTCCTATCTTTCCTTTTAATATAAACAGGAGTAAATCTATTTCTATAAACATTAATTCATAAAAGTACACCGTCTTTAAAAATTTGTAATGCTGTTTTTCAATCTTGTCTTTTTGTAACAGCCCAATGTTTCTTTCATTCGAAAATTTTACTAAGATCTCATCATTTGTAATCTTCTGCAATTACTCAAGTAATTTTGTACGGTTCATTTTTATCTTTCAATACAGGTAAATTGTCAGGAGCAGGTAAAGCCTTATAATCCATCCATTTAATAATAGGAGAACGATTATAAAGTCAATCTGGTAAATGCCACAAAGAAGCTAATTCATTAACAGTAAAAATATTTTTTCTATAAAAAAATCATATAAGATTAAAAATAGATGCAAACTTCCACAAAGGTTTCAATATAAATCACAAAATATCAGCCAACCATTCTGGTTGATCTAATTCATTGTTATATTCGTCTTTATATATAGTATATGCACTTACTACATTATGTAAATTTTCCTTAGCTCTTATCTTATCATTTGAACTACTAACTAATAGCAAACCAGAATAAAAAGCGTGTTTTCAAGCCTCCTCAGCCATAATATTTAATGCTTCTTCTTCTGCTTTTGGCATACGGATAAAAGGATCTCCTTGATTAGCTCAAGGAGCAAATCTTTTTATAAGTTTCTGATCAGGTCAATGTATTAAAAAATCTATTATCTTCCAAGGCATTAAAAGATACTTCCGCCATTTATTTCATTTTATAATTGCTTCATCTTTTTTATAAAGTCATTCTGCTAGTTTTTGTGCTTTTTTATTAAATTTATCAGAAGCTGGTTTTATTATAAGCTGAACACTAAAAACATCTTCTGGTGGAATTTTACCTATAGCATCTATCACATTATTAATAGGATCATCTTCCAATTGCTTAAAAATCCTTATAGGATATTCAGGTGGTTTAATTGGTTGTAAAGGAATAATATCATAATACTTTTTTGAATATATCTTAGGTACAGTTGTAGTTTCTATACTTGCATCAGGGTATTGAGCAGTAATAGCTCATTCTACTATATTTTTATATTCGGGATAGGTTCAAATAATAAAATGTAATAATCAATTAGAATAATAAAACATAAAAGTAAGCTTTGGTTTTTCAAAAAGCCAATTCATTATATTATCACCTACTGAAAGTTCTCACAATTTATGTAAATTTCTATAAACTTGCGCCATACGTGAAATTTTTTCTTTCATATCTTTCGCTACTTCTCTTTCTTTTTCTCTATCTACTTTGGTATCTCATCTAGGTAAAGTGACCTTTAGCCAAACGTACCTTCTAGCATTTAAAACATCATATATAAAAGCTAACAAATATTTGAATAATCTCCAAAAAAGATAAGTAGCTATCAATATCAACAATGCTATACCTACTATCTTTCACCAATATATTACAGGAGAAAAAAAATGAGAAAAAGAAAATTCATCTTGATTAACAGTCTGATGAACTTGTGTATTTGAATATTTTTGTTTAGAATTAACACTTTTAGCTGAATCAGAACCTAACTCATAATCATTAACCTTTTCATAATATTTTGTTTGAGCCATTTTTAAAAATTATAATTAAAATCTAAATCACTCTTCTCACTTCATCTAAAGTCGTCAATCTTTTTAAAACCTTAATATATCCATCTTCTTTCATAGTAATAAATCCATATTGTCTAGCAACTCAGTATATTTCAGATATACTTTTTTGTTGAGATATCATATTCTTAATATCGTCATTTATATCCAAAGTTTCTACAATAGCTATTCTTCACTGATAACCTTCATATCCACATTCTTCACATCATGTAGGTATAGGTATTTTTCAATCAAAATTTAATTTTTTAGAATGTGTATCATTATATTTTTTTATAAAATCTTCAATTTCTTGTTTTTCTGAATAGTTAGCTTCTTTCAAAGAATAACAAGAATGAAGTTTTCTTACTAACCTTTGTCAAATTATTAAATTTAAAGAAGGTCCCAAAAGATAAGGTTTAAT
>JAMOTU010000191.1 GCA_027062165.1 Candidatus Altimarinota bacterium | reverse complement strand
TAAAATCAAACAGCTGAGTTAAAACATCTCTTAAATCAAAATCATTTTCAAAATCACTTAGTTCCTCACCCGTCAAACTTGCTTCTTGAGAATTCAAATGAGCCTTAATAGCTTCAGACAATGCAACAACTTCACGAGGAGAAAGATTTGGCAATGTTTCATCACTTAAAGTATAAGTTTGAGGAGTTTTCATAAATTCATAATGCTCTTTTTCAAGCTCTTTAGCTTTAGATATAGTATCTAAAGCTTTAGTATTAGCTACACTACTTAAAGCAATTGTCTTTCTAAGTTCTATAATTTCATTTACCAAATTAGAAAGATTAGAAGCAATAACATTTAAAGAAACAGAACTTGAAACAACTCCCGAAGCAATAGTATTATTTAAAACACCCAGAGCTTTCACTAAAACAGAAGAATTTTTACTCAAAGTATCAAGTAAATTTGAACCTTTTTCAACTTCTACCTTAACATCTTGAGTAACATTATCATTTAAACTTTTAGAAACATTTTCAAGATTTATTTTATAATCAGGTCTTGCATCAACAAAAGATTTAACAAGTAAATTATCTAATAATTTAAAATTAGAATAACTTAAATTCCAATCAGAACTTTTATTTTTAGTATCACTAAAATTATCATTCCATCCAAAAGAACTATCGGGAACAGTAGAGTGACTATCATCTCCCCAAACACTCGAATCAAAATTTTTTCCGGGAGATAAAGAAAAATTATCACTCAAATCAGAAACAAAATCACTTATATCATCCCAATTTTTATAAGCCTCATATCCTAAATTTGCAACAGCAGTAAGAGCAAGTAAAGCCCTTAAAGCAGGAACTGCAAAAGAAGCTACATCTAATGCAGTTTCTGCTACACCAATAGCACCAGGAGAAAAAACAGCAGAAGCAGTTGAAGGAAAAACAACCATCCTAAACTCCTTCTACAAAAGGAGCTGGTGCAAGAATAATTCTGTCATCTTGCTTTAATTTATATACAATTATAGAAATACTATCCTGATTCAGAATAGGATAACTTCCATCAACAATCCACTCGCCATTATAACCTTTAACTTTAACACTTTCACCATCTCTAAACTTAGAACCATTTGAACCATTTAAAGATTTTAAATTAAAAACCTGAGACAATTTTTCATCAATAACTTTAGAAACATCTAAAACTTTTAAAATATCAAACTTTCCATTAATTTCATTTAATTTTTGCTCTAAAGGAGAAAAATCACAATTAATTTTACTATTAATATCTTTTAATTTTTGAGAAAAATAAGAATTAGAAGAATCTAATTTATCTAAAACAGGAGAAAAATCTATATCACAATTAATATCATTTAACTGAGATTTAATACCATATAACATATCACTTAAACTATTATAATAACCTCCAAGAGTCTCAAATAAACCAGAAACAAAACCATCAAAAAACTCACCAAAATAATCGAAAACAGACTTATAATAAACAAACAAAAATACAAATTTACCATCTTCATCAAAACACCTATAAAAATAATCATTATTGTAACTCACTACCTCTATAGATAAATTTTTATCATTAAAAGTATAATCAGAAGAAAAATTTAACTGATTGTTATCTAAATAATAAAATAAAGGATAATAACTATCAGGTAATTTTATATAATTATCATCTATAACAATATCAAAAAGAGTATCAAAAATTCTTGATTTTAAAAAGAATATTTCTCTATTTTCATCATCAATCTTTTTATAAACTCCATAATCTCTACTAAAATAATAATCATCTGCTAAATTCAATTCATTTTCATCATTAT
>JAMOTU010000190.1 GCA_027062165.1 Candidatus Altimarinota bacterium | reverse complement strand
ACATTATCTTCATCAGATTCTCAATATGGCACGTCTTCTGCTGGAGGGTTAGGAATTTTTATCCAAAGTTGATAATGTTCTTCTTTGATTTTTCTGAAATTATTTTCTAATTCTTTTTGTTTACTTTTTAATGTTTTTACTTCATTTATTAATTTTTGTTTTTCTTCAGGAGAGGAGTTTTTAATTTTTTCTGATAATAGTTTTATTTGATGATTTATTTCGTCTAATTGTTTTTGAGTATTTCTTAGTTGTTCGTCTAGTTGAATAAATTTTTCAAAGTCTACTTCTTCTTGTTTTGCTTTTGCTCCTTTTATATAAGGTTGTGGATTTTCGCGAAATTTTTTTAAGTCTATCATTTGTTGACAGATTTTACAATATATAAAAATTATTATTCCTTAAATAATAATTTTTTTCTTTTTTAATTCAATTTATATTGAAAAAATTTGATTGTCTGGTTATATTATAAGGATTTATATTTATTAATTTTTATATAATGGATAAGTGGATAAGACTTTGGTGAGTATCAACTCATAATCTCAAAAATATAGATGTTCAAATTCCCAAAAATAAAATAACTGTTATAAGTGGTGTGTCTTGATCTGGGAAATCTTCATTAGCTTTTGATACTATCTATAAAGAATGACAATTTCGTTACATAGAGTCTTTATCAGCTTATTTGAGACAATTTTTTAATCTTGGCGCAAGACCTGAAATACAGCATTCTGAATGACTTTCTCCAGCTATTGCTATTGAACAAAATAAAAGAGTAGGTAATATTAGATCAACGGTTTGAACTCTTACAGAGGCTGATGATTATTTGAGATTATTATTTGCTAAACTTGGTGAAATATATTGTTATAATTGTGGAAGAAAAATAGAAGCAAGATCAGTGGAAAATATTGTAAAAGAAATTAAAGAAAAATTTTTGTGAAAAAAAATATATATTTTTACAAAAGAAATAAAATTTTCTGATGAGAACGGTCTTTTGAAATGGGTAAGAAAAAACAGAAAACAAGTAGAAAAAGATAAAGGATTTGTTAGATACATAGTGCAGCTAAATGATGAGTCTTTTATTGAATACTTTTATCTAGAGGATCCTTCTATACCGAAAGATAAATATCCTGTAAAAGTTTATCCGATATATGATAAAGTTACTGTAAAAGAAGATAATTTGGAAAGATTAAAAGAAGATATTATTAAAATTTTATCTGAAGAAAATAAGTTTGGTATACTTGATTTATCGTCTATTGAATCTTCCGATAATCTTCAGAGTAAATCTTCTGATATCATCACTTACTATACTGATAAAAATTTTTGTCCTCAATGTAACATAATCTATCCTGAATTTACACCTCAGCATTTTTCTCCAAACAGGCAAGAATGAGCTTGTGAAGTATGTCATTGAATAGGGAAAACTCTTCAAGTAGATTGGGATAAAATAATTGATTCCAATTCTGAATATATGGAAGCTATTCTTCCTTGGAGAGATTCAGCTATGGGTCAAGCTATACTGGACAAATTAGCTCAAAAATACTCTATAAATAAAAATCAAAAATGGAAAGATTTACCTGATCGGTTTAAAGAAGTTGTAGTAGAAGGTGATGGTGAGCTTTTAAGGGTAAATGTGGGAGGGAAATATTATTCTTTGTATTACAAATGAATAGAAGATATTTTAGTTCAACAATATCATAAAGGTCTACTAACAGTAGATTTTCAAGCAATGCTTTCTGAAAAAACTTGTCCGGAATGTAAAGGAGCTAAGCTTAAAAAGGAGTCATTGTCGGTGTATATATGTGTGGGAGAAAAGAGTTCTGAAGAGTGATGAGAGATCTGAAGAGAAATAAAAAAGTATAATATTGCTGATTTGCAAAATATTAACATTTCTGATTTAATAAAAATTTTAAAAAAATATAAAGAAAGTATTTTAAAACAAAAACCTTCTTATAATGATTTGGTAGCAAGAATAGTAGATCCACTACTTGATAGGCTTAATATTATAAAAGATTTATGATTAGGTTATCTTACACTTTCTAGACAGATTGATACTTTATCTTGATGAGAAATTCAGAGGTTAAGATTAGCTAAGCAACTTTGAAACAAACTTTCAGGAGTGATATATGTTTTGGATGAACCTACCATTGGATTAGATGATGAAGAGATTAGAAAAGTAATAAAATCTATTAAAAAATTAAAATCTTTATGAAATACGATAATTGTTGTAGAACATAATGAAGAATTTATAAAAAATGCTGATTGGGTAGTGGAGATTGGATCTGGTGCAGGAGATTTTGGCGGAAAACTCGTTTTTCAGGGATCTTATGAGGAATTCTTAAAAGCTGATACTTTAACAGCTAAATATATAAGATGAGATAAGTCTATAATTAATGACGAAGAGCTTAATAAAATATTTTTAGCAGTCAGAAAACATCAACGCGATATAGGCAAAGTTCAAATCAAAAAAGCACATAAACATAATTTAAAAAATATTGATGTAGACATACCTTTGTGAAAGTTCGTGATTGTTACAGGACCATCGGGAGCTGGGAAGACTACTTTAATGTATCACATTTTATATAAATTTTTATCTGAAAAAGATAAATGGATACAATCTTTTATAAGGCTTCAACTTTTGAAACAATGATATAGTTGGGAAGAAATAGTAATAAAAAGAACAGTAAAGCAGTCAGAGTGGGAACATTGGGAAAATGTAGCACTGCAAGAGTTTTTTATTAATCTTTGAGTGGAAACTATTAGATGATGGGAAAAAGTAAAAAATGTAGTATATGTAGATCAAACTAGTATATGAAAAACACCTAGATCTTGTCCTGCTACTTTTATTGGAGTATTTGATGAAATTAGAAAGCTTTTTGCAGGTGTTCAAGATGCTAAAATGTTAGGTTTTACACCATGACATTTTAGTTTTAATTCTTCAAAATGAGCTTGTCCTGAGTGTCAATGATACTGATATAAAAAAGTAGAGTTGCAATTTTTGCCTGATACATATGTGCCTTGTCCTTTATGTGGAGGAAAAAGATACAAACCTGAGATATTACAGATTAAATGGCGTTGAAAAGATATATCACAAATATTAGATATGTATATAGAAGATGCTTATGAATTTTTTGAAGATATTCCATATATAGCTGAGAAATTGAAATTGTTGGTCGATATCTGACTTTGATATTTAAAAATGGGTCAACCTGCTCATACTTTATCAGGAGGAGAGTCTCAAAGATTGAAACTAGTGAAACATCTTCTAAAATCTTATAGAGGTCATACTATTTATTTTTTAGATGAGCCAACAGTTTGACTTCATTTTGAAGATATTAAGAAGCTTTTAAAAGTATTAGCTAGATTTTTGGAAAAATGAGACACTATTTTGATGATTGAACATGATAAAAATTTACTTCATTTTGCCGATGAAGTAATTAGGTTAGAAGATTGAAGAATTATTAAATAAGCTGATGATATGTCAATATATCATGTTTATAAAATATAAAAATTTTGATTTAAATTTTTGGCTGGTTGTAAAAGTTTTGTAATTAAAGTAAATTTTAGTTATAATATTATCAGCTTTAAATAATTAATAAAAACAAAATGTATATACCAACAGATATTTATGAAAAAATTAAAGAATTAAAAAAACAAGGGAAATATCAAGAGGCTCTTAATATAGTAAATGAATATCTTAAAAAAGATCCGACAAATGAAGAATTGTTATTAGAAGTGACAGATTTGCAATATGCTATGTGAGAGTTAGAAAAAGCAGAAAAACCAGTGGATTTTCTGATAAGATATAAAAAGAAAGAAGATCCTATGAGTTGGTATGCAAAATGAGTGATTGCTATGGATAAGACTGATTGGCAAACAGCAAGACAATGTCTTAAAAAAGCTAATAGTTTAGTTTGAGGAGAAAATCCAGAATTTTTAAGATGTTTAGGACTTTCAGAGTATTGGTATTGAAATAAAGAAAAATGAATAGAGTATTTGGAAAAGGCTAATGATTTAGTTATGGGAGAAGATGCTGAAATTTTGTATAATTTAATAGAAATTTATTTATTGGAGCATGAATATGAAAAAGCAAAAGTTTTAATTGAAAAATTTAAAATGTTAGATAACGAATGAAAACTTAAATATTTTGACAAATCACCGAAATTTTATAAAGAGAAGATTAATTTATTTAGCAAGTTTTTAAAAATTGTTAGTAGAAATAATGATTATTAGAAATTTTTTAAATTTGTTAAAAGTAAAGAAAAAAGAGTTTGTATATATGAGTATAGT
>JAMOTU010000189.1 GCA_027062165.1 Candidatus Altimarinota bacterium | reverse complement strand
TGACTTATTGATTTAGAGGAGAAGCTTTAGCTGCTATTTCTGAAGTAAGTAAGTTTAAAATTATATCAAAAACAACAGAAGAGGATATAGCTTGGCAGTTAAAAAAAATTGGAAAGGACATAAAGCTTTTGCCTTCTTCTGTTGGTTTTCAACATTGAACAGTAGTTTATGTACAAGATTTGTTTTATAATGTCTCTGTTAGAAGAAAATATTTAAAGTCTTGAAAAACAGAGTTCCATTATATTAAATCTTTGATGTTAAATTATGCATTAACTAACGAAAATATTTGATTAAAATTGATTTCTGAATGAAAAAAAATATATGATTTTCCTATAGTTTCTAATTTGTGAGATAGAGTTTTAGATATTTTTTGAGAGGATATTTTTAGAAACTTATTGTATTTTGAAAACTATAAAAATAAGATTAAAGTATATGGCTTTGCATGAAATTCTCAGTTAAGCTTTCAAAATTCAGATAATATATATCTTTTTGTAAATAAGAGACCAGTTAATGATAAAATATTAAAAAAAGCTATATTACAAGCATATTATAGACAAATTCCACCTGGTGAATATCCTTTTATAATTTTGTACTTAGAAGTAGATCCTTTATTGGTAGATGTAAATGTTCATCCTAGAAAGTTAGAAGTGAGATTTAAAGATCCAAATAGTATTTACAATTTTGTATATAACAGTATTAGTGATATTTTATGAAAAGAAAAAATTAGTTTCGTTTCTTTGGATGATGTAAAAGTTTCAAAAGAGAATGAATATAAAGCTGAGTTAACAAAATTACCTTTAAATTTTTCTTCTGATGTTTCTATTTCCTCAAAAAATAATAATTTAGAAATTGATAGTTGAGATGAGGTAAATAATGTTTTAGATTTTAAAATAATTGGACAATTATGGAATAGTTATATTTTGTTAGAAGATGAAAGTAATTTGTATATCGTTGATCAACATGCATTGGCTGAAAGAATTATTTTTGAAAAGATAAAAAAAGATATTAAAAAATCTTGACTTAAACCTACTCCTTTGCTTTCTCCTTTGATTTTAGAGCTTCCATTGCATTTTACAAATTCTCAGATAGAAGAAAAAATAAAGAAATTAAATGAATTGGGTTTTGATATATGATTAATCTGAGATAGAAAAATTACTATTTGGTCTGTTCCATCAGTTTTTAGTAAGTACAAAATAGAAATTTCTAAATTAGTAATAGATCTGTTATGAGAGTCAGAGATTAATATAAATAAACTTTTAGATCATATTTGGGCAACAAAAGCTTGTAAAGCTGCTATTAAAGCTTGAGATAAACTTTCTTTTGAAGAGATGAAAAAACTAATAGAAGACTGATTTGAGTATATTAGTTGACAATTTGTTTGTCAGCATTGAAGACCTTCTTTTGTGAAGATTCCTAAGGAAAAGATAGATAAAATGTTTGACAGATAAATTGCTTTTTACTTGATATTGGGAGTAAAATTTTTATCAATACTAAATATTGAGATTTATTTTTTAAAAATATTTAAAATATGGAATTGTATGTAATAAAATCAGATTGAAGGAAAGAAAAGTTTGATTTAGAAAAAATAAGACAAGGTATAATAAAAGCTTTTAATGCTACTTGAAAAACTCCTGAAAATATTTCAGCTATTTTAGATGAAATAAAAAAGCAACTTTTTACTAAGTATATTAACCAAAACATTTCTGAGATTTCATCTAAACAAATTGGGGATTTAGTAGAGCAGATTTTAATGAAATTATGATTTTACGATGTTGCAAAAGCTTTTATATCTTATAGAACTAAAATTCATTCTATATGAGAAAAAGAAAAACAAATTTTTGTTAAAAAACGTGATGGAGTTAAACAAAGTTTTGATATAAATAAAATAAAAGCTTTATTTGAAAAACTCTCTGTAGGCTTAAAAGTTGATTTCGATAGTTTTTATAAGGAATTTAAAAAATATTTGATAAACAATATAGAAACAAAGAAAATTTTAGATTTGTCTGCCAAAGCTGCTATTGATAATATTTCTGTTCAAAATATTGATTGGCAAGTTTTAGCAGGTAGATATATTTTGGCTGATCTTTACAAAGAAGCATCTAAAAATAGAAATATTAATTTAGATCAAATTTATACTCCTCAAGCTTATTTAGATTTTTTTAAAAAATATGTAGATTGTGGCTATTATAATAGTCATTTTTTTAAGTTTTACACAGAAGAAGATATTTTAGAAGCTGGTAAATATCTTAACAAAGATAGAGATTATAGTTATGGTTTTACGACATTAAATATGTATAGAAAAAGATATCTTTTAAATCCTAACGGTGTTATTTTTGAGCTACCACAGGAAATGTATATGTCAGTTGCCTTATTTTTAGCTATACCAGAATGATTATATATTTTACACAAAAAATTGATAGATGAAAATTATGATAAAGTAGATGTGCCTAAAGATTTGTTAGAGATAGTTAAAAATAATTTGTCTGATTATGAAATTATTAAAAAATGAGATTTTTCTTTTGAAAACATTATTAAAATTTCTACTGATGTTTTATTACATCCTTGGTTAAGAAAACAAAGATTAGATTTTGCTAAAAAGATATATGAATATACTTCTTCTTGAGCTATTTCTTTGCCTACGCCTACTTTAATGAATGCTAGAACAAACAAACACCAGCTTTCATCGTGTTTTAAACTTAATATTGATGATGATCTAAGATGAATATACCATGCTATAGAAAATATGGCTCAAATTTCAAAATTTGGTTGATGAATATGATCGTATCTGGGACATATTAGAGCGAAATGATCAGATATAAGAGGAATTAAATGAGCTTCTTGATGAGTAATACCTTGGATTAAAGTAATGAATGATACAGCAATAGCTGTTAATCAACTTGGAGCTAGAGCAGGTGCTATTTCTGTTACTTTGGATATATGGCATTTGGATATTATTGATTTTTTGGAACTTCAAACTGAACGTTGAGATATTAGAGCTAAAGCTTATGATGTTTTTCCTGCAGTAAGTATTCCAGATCTTTTTATGAAAAGAATGATAGAAGATAAAACTTGGACTTTGTTTGATCCAAAAGAAGTGAGAGATAAGTTAGGTTTTAGATTAGAAGATTTGTGGGGAGAAGAGTTTGAAAGAGTATATGAAGAGCTAGAAAAAAGAGATGATATTGAACTTAAAAAAGTGGTAAAAGCGAAAGAACTTTTTAAGCATCTTTTGATGACAGTGGTAGAAACGTGAATGCCATATATATTTTTTAGAGATACTGCTAACAGATACAATCCTAACAAACATGCTTGAATGGTTTATTCTACACAACTCTGTACAGAAATTATCCAGAATACTAAAGAACCAAAATTTGTAGAAGAAGTAGTAGAAGATGGAAAAGTAGTGATAAAATATCAGCCAGGAGAACTTGTAACTTGTAATTTGGCTTCTATAAATGTAGCAAAAGTTTGGAAAGATGAGGATATAGAAAAAGTAATACCAGTAGCTATGAGAATATTAGATAATGTCATAGATTTAAATTTTTATCCAATCAAAGAATCTTGGCTTACTGCTAGAAAATATAGACCAGTTGGTTTAGGTTTTATGGGACTTGCTGAACATTTAGCAACTCAAGCTAAAATTAGATATGATTCTCCTGAGGCAGTAGAATATGTAGATAAATTGTTTGAAAAATATGCTTGGTGGACTATTAAATCTTCCGTAGAACTTGCAAAAGAAAGATGAGCTTATTCACTTTTTAAATGATCTGATCGGTCAAAAGGTATTTTATGGTGAAAGGATAAAAAGTGGTTTTATGAAAATACACAGCATTGAGAATTTTGGGAAGATCTGATAGAGCAAGTTAAAAAATATGGTGTTAGATTTGGGTATCATCAAGCACCTGCTCCTAATACTTCAACTTCATTGGTAGTAGGAACTACAGCATGAGTTTTGCCTGTTTATAAAAAGTATTTTGTAGAGACAAATAGCAAATGAACTACTGTAAATGTTGCTCCAAATCTATCACAAGAAAATTTTTGGCTGTATAAAGAGTATATTCATATGAAGATGGACGATGTAATAGATGTAATAGCAGCTATTCAAAAATGGATAGATCAATCTATTAGTTTTGAATGGTTATTTAATCCAATGGAAACATCTCCTGTTGACCTTTATAATCGGTATATTAAAGCTTGGAAAAAATGAATTAAAACAGTTTATTATGTGAGATCAATGTCTTTAGAAGTAGAAAAATGTGAATCTTGTGCAGGATAATATTTTATTTAAATTAAATATTAAATTTAG
>JAMOTU010000188.1 GCA_027062165.1 Candidatus Altimarinota bacterium | reverse complement strand
TAATTCTAAATCGAAATAAACTTCATCGATAGCTTCTTCACTTTTTTCCGTTTTTAAAGTTTTAAATTCTAAATTGGAATTCTTATAAAACGTTTTATTGTTGTCGTCGATTTCATAAATTTTAATTCTTTTGCTACATTCTCTAAACAACACCGGCAACACTTGACTAGCAATAATACTTTTTCCAACACCACCTTTTGTGTTTACCACTACTAAAACATTACTCATTTTTGCTCCTTTGTTCAAATTTTTTAATAAAAGAGAATTTGTTTCTCCTTGTTATATATTCAGAATTTGATGAAATTTAAAAAAATAAATAAAAAAAGTAGAGTTAAGCAATGCGGCGAAAAAGCGGCATTATACGGAGCAGAAGTAGCTGAAGAAAAAGCTTGGAACAAAATAACAGGCAAAAAGATAGCAACCAAAGATTTTTCATTTAAAACTCTGGATGGAAAAGAAATTAAAGCAGGACAATCTTTTAACTTAAAAGACATTCCTAAAGAACATAGATTTGAAGCATTTAAAATGTCAAAAATAGAACCTGGAAGTGTTGGTAAGTTTATGAATTGGGCGAAAACAAATTTAGATAAATTTGGTGAGAATTTTGAAAATAAATTAGAAAATAAATCAAATCCATCCTCTATTTCTCAAGAAAGCTCTAATAAATCCTTTCAAAAATCCATAA
This sequence comes from Candidatus Altimarinota bacterium, assembly GCA_027062165.1. Taxonomy (GTDB): domain Bacteria; phylum Patescibacteriota; class Gracilibacteria; order Absconditabacterales; family Absconditicoccaceae; genus JAMOTU01. The sequence continues at coordinate 3,650 of JAMOTU010000188.1, read as the reverse complement.
ATTCCAGCAATAACGCCCAAAATCAACATTCCGATAAATCCCCAGAAAGCAAGTCCAATAATCATATTCATTCTCAGCCTCCTTCAAATCAATCTGATTTAAGTATAAACGAAAATGGAAAAAATGTCAATTTAAATTCTTAAATCAGCTTTTTTCATCCCCTCTAAAGATTCTCGTAATCTTTTTTCCCACCAGGGTTCATCATCTTTTTCATCTTCATCCTCTTTTTTTGTACCATTTTGTCTTGGTTCTTGTTTTACTTCCTTTTTAACTTCCTCTTTCTTTGCTTGAGAATTGTTTTTCAAATTTGAGTTTTGATTTTTTCTTTTTCTTAACCATGAGTCAAAAGTAGTGTATTTTATATTAGCATTTAATTCATTTGATAAACATCTCACAATAACTGTTTTTGGAACTTTTAACTCTATCATTTCAAATATTTCATCTTTAAATAATTCAAAAATATAACTCCAGTTTCTACTATTTAATGAAATAAACTTTACAGCTTTTTGTTTTTTATTTTCATCAAGCAAGATATTCATTTCAATTCCTTTTTATAGTAAAAAATCGTAATAATTTATAATATTTAGTAATTTATACTAATTCTTAGTAATTATACAAAAAATTTAGTAATTAATCATAGCAATTCGTAATATTTAGAAATATTTCGTAGTTATTTACTAAAAATTACTAAACATTACGAAATTAAAAATTATAGTTAATAATTCAAAAATTACCATAAAATCGATATTTTTAATACTTATTAATAATAACTTCTACTAAAAAATCAGAAAAATATAGCTTAATTCTTAATCCTCTAAAAGTCCCTAAATTTCGACATTCTAAATAAAAAACACCGAGCAAGCTCCGCTTGCGTAAGGTGTCTAACGATCATAGAGCTAAGAGAAAGTTTTTTTAAATTAATTTCTCTTACTATAGGAATCAGACTTTATTTCTATAACTATTGAATTACTAAAACCTCCTATTCCGGCAGGATTATTTAAAACGCTTAAATAAACATGATATGAATTAGAAGCCTTATTGAAAGCTTTTTTAGAAATACAATCAATAGTTTGAAAAAAACTCTGAGGAAGAGTAGTATTTTTACATGTAAAATAACCATATTTAGCTTCTAATTTTTTTAACATTCTTTTAGCTTCTCCCATCAAATCCAACACATTCATTTTACTCACTCTAACTACCATAACCTTATTAGTCTTTTTATCCACTTCCACAAATATTCGATCATATTCATCATTTAATTCTTTCTTATATGTAACATAGTTATTATTCTCACTATCTTTCTTAAAACCCTCAAATTTTTTTAAATTGAAATTTGAAAAAATCCTAACTCCATGGAGAATAGATTTATCATCTGCTATTTGTGCTTTACTTTGACAACCAAAGAACAAAATAAGCAAAACAATCAGAAATTTTCTAAACATTTTTTCTCCTTTCATTCTATACAGGCTTAATAATTCCAGCATCTACAAGCAATTCCTTAATTATACTGCTCATACTCCTCTGATGTTTCCGTGCGTATTCCTCTAAATCCTCTTTTTGACTTTTTGCAAGACTAACAGTAATACTTGCATCGTGCACTTCTCCCTTTTTAGTACTCCCCTTCGGACGCCCTGGCTTTTTATAACGCTGCAATTCCGAATGAGTTTCAACCTCCTCAAATTCCAAACTAACTTTATCGAATTTACCCAAAATAACCTCCTTAATTTACTTAACATAAGATAGTTACTCTTGAATTTTATTTTTTATAATCTCCATTAATTCTTCAAAAGTTTTTGCAATTTTAGAATAAGTATGCTTTTTAAGCCCTCCTGCTTTCGGCAAATCTATAATAGATACGATTTCATTTTCTGCTGTCTGGACTGCACGAGTAAAAGGTATTGCAAAATATTCTATTGACTCTTTTATGTGCTCTTCCAAAAATTCAATTGCATCTTTTACATCTTGTTCTTTAATATAGCCATTAGCAATAAGTAGGATATTATCATTTAAATCCTTGACTTTATAATAACTCTTTAAAGTTCCCCCTAAAGATACAAGGGTAGGATTAAAAGGAATAATAATCAAATTAGACATAGTAGCTATTTTATCTAATCTTGCGTCATCGAACCCGCCAAAATCGAATACAACATCATCAATATTCTCGCTTATATTATCTCTTAATCCAAGCTTGATAACTTTATTTGGCATAAGCTGTTTTAAAATTCCATACGGGTCAAGTTCCACAATTTTCAAATTAAAATACAATGCAATCTGAGTAGCTAACATTGTTTTGCCAACACCACCTTTTTGATTAAAAACAGTTATTTTCATTTCAAAACCTTAAAACTTTTTAAATAATTTGGAATGACTTCCGATTCTAATAAGCTGTAGAACTTCTTCAGTTTCTATAATTCTATAAATAACTACTAAATCTCCACCTATATGGAATTCTCTTGTATCTTTCCACTCTCCTAACAAAGAATGATCCTTTGCTTCTGGTGGTAAAGATTCATTATTTAATAATTTTGCTATATAAATTATAAATTTTCCATATTGCGTATCAGTCATTTTAACATTTTTTATATCTTTTATAAAAAAACGGGTTCTTTCTAATTTACGCATTGTTTAATTTCTTCTTTAAAATTTTCAAAATCAATCTCTTGCATATTCTTTTTTTCTCTCGCTTCTTTAATAGCCTGCTGTGTTTCTTCATTTGGTATTTCTATTCTAAAAGGAATACCTTTATTTAAAACCGACTGAGTTAAAAATAAATTAATTGCGTCACTCAAGCTAATATTGAATTGAGAAAATAATTTCTGCGCTTGTTCTTTAATATCTCTATCAATATAGATATGAGTCCTTATTTTATTTGTAGCCATAACTACTCCTTTGAGTTTCTTTTATAATTATATCACAAAGAGTGTGTATAATTATAATTTACATTATATTCTATTACTTTATAGTTTTGAATTATCGATATCCAAATCATAAAAAATATAATCAAGATATTTTTCTTTTATATCGTCCTCATATCTTTCAATGAATTTTTTTGCAGTGTTATAATGAACTCCCGCATTTTTATGAATTTGGTAAGGCGTGACAGGTATATCATTGTCAATCAGTTTTTTAAGAGCTATGGCACATTTTCTATAAGCTTTTTTGACCCTTGCTCTTGTAGCGGCAAGGCTACTTTTTCTTTTGTTTAAGTTACGCCATTTGTATTCGTTTCTTGCATCTCTTAATATTTGTTTAAACTGTTCCGGAATACTTTCATCGTTCATCAGTTCTTCAAATTTTCTTCTCTCCATACAAAAAAATACAAAATCGTGATAATCCCTAACGTTTTCCCATTCCATTGTTTGTCCTTCAGTTCTATTTAGTAATGAAATTATTATAGCACAATAAAATCTTTCATTCAATACTAAATAGTTATAAAATATTACTTTCTTTTAAATATTTCCTTGCTGTGTTATAAGCAACTCCACTAAGCTTTGCTACCTGATACGGATTAATTGGTTTTCCTTGCAATCTTAACAAGTTAATAGCGTTTTGTATTTTTTCTTTGGTTTTTGTAACTTTAACTTTCAGAGCTTCTTTGGCTGCATTCTGTTTCTTTTCGCTTGTGACTCTTTCACCTTTGCTAAGAAGAG
>JAMOTU010000187.1 GCA_027062165.1 Candidatus Altimarinota bacterium | reverse complement strand
AAGTATGAGATGATGGTAAAAATAGTCTTGGTGATTTAATAGCTGATGAGAAAACACTTAGACCTGATCAATTTGCGGAGAAAAGATTTTTGAGAGAAAATTTAGAGAAAATTTTGTCTATGCTTGACGAAAGAGAAGCTAAAATTATCAAAATGAGGTATGGTATTGATGGGCCTAAATATACTTTAGAACAAGTATGAGAAGAATTTTGAGTTACTAGAGAGAGAGTAAGACAAATAGAAGCAAAAGTATTAGAAAAGTTGAGAGAACATGAATGATTACATAAGCTTTTAGGTATGGAGGATGATGCACAAAGATTAAAAAAGAAACTGGAAGAATGAAAAGTAGAAAAGTTGAAATGAGTTCCAAAATCATTATTAAGACAATTGAAGGAGAAAAAAAGATGAAGGAAAAGTAAAAAGGAGATGTCTGAAAGTTAACGATGAGAATATTAGAAGATTAGATTCAGAAGATTAATGATTTTATTGTTTTATATAATTAAGTAATAATAATTATGAGTAAAAAAGATTTAGCTTTAAGGATAATAAGGATAATTTTATGATTAAGTTTAGTAGGATATGCTTATTATATTTATTCTAACAAATTAATTATAACCTCTAATCCAGATTTTAATGTATATTGAGTAGGATTTTTAGTTGCTTTTGGAATATTTGTTTTAGTGATGGGAATAGTTAATATATGTTTACCTAGAATGAAAACTATTCAATTTCTAGCTTGAATATTTTTGATATTATTTGGATATTATTTTTTTAAAGATAATCCTGAAAAATATGTTTTTGTTTCAGATATTTTAAGAGTATTATGAGTTTTATTGGTAGTATTAGGCCCTTTTGGATTATGTGTGCCTGACAAGTGTAAAAAGATTGAAGAAGAGAAGAAGATCGAAATAATAGAAGTTTAGTTTTAGACTATAATTTTTAAATAATATGCTTATACATAAGGTTTTAAGTAGTATTTTAATAAATGCTTTTATTCTTTATTTAGTTGTTAAATATTTAAAAATTTGATTTTCTGTATATCCTATGAGTGCTCTTAATTGTGAAATGGTTTTGATATTAGGAGGTATTTTTTGGTTAATTTATGATATTTGACTTAAAATAGTAAAAATTATAGCTTTGCCATTTAGTTTTTTTGTTTTTATAAGTAATATATTTGTTTTATTTTTAAATATAATTTGACTTTATTTGTTTATATACATTGTAAACAACTTAGATTTGTGAATTCATTTACAAGCCATATCTTTTAATAGTATTGTTTTGTTAAGTATTATTCTTGTGATATTCAATTTAATTTTTAAAAAGTTTTAACAATGAAATATATTTATTTCTTTTGAGCACTTGTTACAGGAGTTTTGATTTTGATAGTTTTTTTTCAAAATATAATTTTTTCAACTTCATATACTGCTAGGTTTTTGACTGCATATGTTAATTTTTGATTTTATAACTTTTTAGTTATAGTTATTAGTATTTTATTTGGAGTTTTTTTAACTTTATTTGTTAAGTCTGTTTTATCAGGTGATAAAGAGTTCGATGACGAGTTTGACCTATAATCTTACTAGACAGCAAGCTGCTCGTTTATTAGGAATATCTACTAGAACTTTAGATCGTCGGATTAGAAAAGGTAAATTGTCTTATAAAAAGGAATGAAATAAGGTACTTTTGGCTGAGGAAGAAGTTTTAAAATTGAAACAACAACCGGAAATATCTACTACTTATGAATGACATATAGTTTCAGATAATGATAATAATGTTTCTTCTAGCAATAACAGTTTAGCTATATATGAAGATATTAAACAGATTGAAAATATTTTATCGGAGAGTATGGAAAGATTTTTGAAGCTTTTAGCTGAAAAAGATAAAATTATTGAAGAGAAGAATGCTATAATTTTTTCGCTACAACATAAAATTTGAGAGTATGAATCAAGGCTTAAGAATATGATAGCTTTACCTGATTATACAAAAGAGAAAGAAAATCTTTTGTTGGAAAAAGAAAAAATTGAGTTGGAAAACAAATATTTAATGGATCAGTTGAAGAAAGAAAAAATACAAAAAATAGTATTATTTTTATTTTTGATAGTGTTACTTTTAATTTTGTTTTTATTTTGAATAAATTTATAGATAAATGAAGTTTTATAGATATTTTTGGGAAATAAAAAAAGGATTTTTAAAAATTAAAGCTTATTTAGAAAATTTAGAAAAGAAGAAAAAAGAAATAAATGATAAAGACAATATAAAAAATAAAAGAGAGGCTATTATTAAACTTACCGCTAAAAAGGAAACTAGATATAATTTTTGACTTTTTTTTAAATTTTGGATAGCTGGATTGTTAGTGACATATATAGCTTATTTGTTATTTCAGACTTTACAAGTGTTGTATCTTATAATGACAGCTTTTATTATATCTATAGCTATAGAGAGTATTATTCAAATTTTTGAAAGGTTTTTACCAAGATGAATTTCTATTTTTATTTCGTATATATTATTATTTGGATTTCTAGTTACAGGATTTGTGATAGTTGTTCCGTTTATTATTAATCAATCTGCTGTTTTGATAAAAGTTTTTGTAGATAAAATTAAGGATATTCAAGTTGTATTACAAGACAAATGACTAGTATATATTATACAGCAATCAAGTTGGATTCCTCAATATTTTAAAAATCTATTTATAGAATTGTCTAAAAATAATGATTTTTTAGTATGAATTCAATCTTTATTGCAAAAAAATATTTCTGAATTAGCTAAGCTGGGAACTACTTATGTGAGAAATGTGGGAGAAATAGCTGTTGATATAGTAGGCAAATTTTTATCTGCTATTTCTCAAGTTATTTTCGTATTTGTGATAGCTTTTTTTATTTCGTTAGAGAAAAAGAAAGTAATTAATTTTATAGCTAATTTGTCTGGTAATAGAGAATATGTAAAATACAAATTTGAGACTTTATATTATAGGTTGTGAAATCGGCTTAAATGACAACTAGTGATGTGTTTATTTATAGGTTTAGCAGTTTATTTTTGACTTTTGATTTTATCTTTGTTTTGATTAGATTTACCTAATAAGTGAATTTTGGCATTAATAGCTTGAATTACTGAATTTATTCCTATACTCTGACCTGTATTGTGAGCTATACCAATGTCTCTTATCGCTTTGACTAAATACTGATTTGTAGGTATATTAGTTATTGCTGGATTTTATGCAATCTTACAATTTTTTGAATCTAATATTTTGATACCTTTAGTTATGAGACAAGCTTTAGGAGTAAGTTCTTTAGTGATTTTATTAACAATGACTTTGTGAGGTAACATTTTTGGTTTTGTGGGAATGGTGTTGTGAGTTCCTTTGGCAGTTATAATATCTTTGATATTCGAAGATTTTATAGACGAAGATTAATTTTGAAACTATGAAATGGTTATGATTGATTATATTTGCTATAATATGGGCAGTAATATGATTGTTTTTGTTTAGAAGATTAAATATTCTTGATAAACCTTGACCAGATGTGCCTCCTAGAAATAGGGTACCCAATATACAGGGTATAATTTTATTTTTTTGAGTTTTTATAAGTTTTATAATTTTTTTTCCAAATTATTTGACGGCGGATCCTCTTAAAGCATTTTTTATAGGTTCGTCAGGACTGGTTGTTGTCTATTTATTAGATGTATTTTATGATGTTCCTCCTATTGTGAGATTATTATTTCAGATAATAGCTGCTAGTATATTATTTTTTGTTTGATGAGTTTGATTAAAATATTTTTATTTTTGATGACATATGATTAGCTTGCCAGAATGGTTGTCATATATTTTGACAGTATTTTGGGTAGTTTTTTTTATTAATGCAGTAAATTGGTTTGATTGAATAAATGGAATGGCTTCGGGAATATTAACTATATGATTTTTGACTATAGCGTTACTTTTAAAATTTGTTGTTATACCTGCATACCCTCATATGACTCAGCAAGAGTTAGAAAGGTTACTTTTTGTAGTAGATTTATCTTTAGTTTTTTTTATTTGGTCTTTGATTTATATGATTATAGAGTGGAAACCTTGGGGACTCTTAAGAGATGTTGGTATTGTATTTTTGGCTTATGCTTTAGCTTTTTTGTCTCTTTTGTGATGAGCTAAAATTGGTGCTTTGATAGTAGTTTTATCTTTGATGATATTTGACGCAATATGGGTAGGACTTTATAGAATTTTTGTTTTAAAGAAAAATCCTATGAGAGGAGATTATACTCATCTTCATCATAGGTTACAAAATTTTTGATGGACAAGATGAGAAGTCAAAGTTTTTGTTTTATGATGGTCAATTTTTTGGATGATTTTGTTGATTTTGCAAGGAACTAATACTGTTTGAAAGTT
>JAMOTU010000186.1 GCA_027062165.1 Candidatus Altimarinota bacterium | reverse complement strand
ATGATAATCAAATAAAGTAGTCATAGTAATTGGTTAGGAGCTAAAACTGCTCCTATTTTTAAATTTTTTAATAAACTTGTGAATAGGTATTTTAACAAAATGCACAATATGTATTATATCCTTTTTCTCCTTTTTCGTCTGAAAATTTGACAGATTTTTTTTTATGGTTAAAATAGAAACAGAAATTTATTCTTAAATCAAAATAAAATGAAACAAACGATAGAACAAAACACAAATTTGGAACAACCTAAAAAAGTTAATAAACTATCACAACAGGAAAAAAAATTATTAGAAAAGGCGTTGAAAGAAGATTATAAAATTACTTCATTGGTGGAAGCAAAAAAGTTGCTAGAACTTGCTAATAAAACAGAAAGAAAAAATGAGATTTTGTTGGATAGGAAAGTTTTATCTTATTTGATAGAAATTAAGGACAGTGAAAATCTAACAGCCGAAGAAAGAAAATTTATATCAGAGATGATAGAGAAAAATTTGGATTTGGAAGAAAGAAAAAATAAAGAAATAAAAAAACTAGTTAAAGAAATAAAGCCTTTGTTAGCTAAAAATTATGTAGAAGTTACTAATAATCTACCTATGATCGATAATAAGCCTATTTTGGTTGATAGAAAATTAATAGAAAATTACTCTTTGGCAAAGGAAAATAAATGAGAATTTGAAAAAGTTTTTCATTTTGTATCAAAAAATGATGATTTACCTGTAAATTTTACTCTTGATGCTTATCCTAAAGAAACTAATGAAGATATAGCATGAAATAAAAAAGTAGATTCATATTCTTTTGAAATAAAGGTTTTGCCAAAGAAAGATGTGTTTATTTATAATGATTCTAATAAAAAAGGGAAAGATAAAAATCAAATATATTATTCTTTTGAAAAAAATGGTAAAGCTTATTTGGGTGTGCTAGGTTTTAATTTTAATAGTGAAAATTGAGAGATTAGTAATTTTAGATTTGTTACAAAACCTATAAATAAAAAATTATCTTCTGATGAATTGAAAAAATATGCAGATTCTGTTTATTATTCATGATGGTTTGATTGAGGTTATACTATAAAAAATTCTACTGTAATTTCAGATGTAAATAATATGGATGTAGGTACTGATGAAGATTATTATAAAAAATTATCTGAAAAATATAAAGATAAAAAAGCTTTAAATATGGCATTAAAGTTATTATGAGCTAAAATAGCTGGGTCTGAATACTATAGATCTTTCTTTGATATTTGATGATTAGATAAGGAAGGGGCTAATACTTGAGATATTTTGTGAGTTGTGATTACAGAGGATGGTGTAAATAGATCTGGTTTGTATGATGCTTTGAATGATTTTTATAAAGATATAAGAAAATTGTGATTATCTCCTTATGAAGTAGATAAATTAGCAAAAGATATTGCTTCTTATCCAGAAGTAGATATGCAAAATAAAAAAGAATTTTTAAATTTCTTAGCAGATGTAAACGATTCTTGAAAACTATGAGATGAGAAAAAAGCAATATATGATGAAACACTTGTTTTGAAGATGAAAAACTTATCTATGTCAGATATAATGAAAAAAATCGATGAAATTATTTCTTTTTCAGGGGTTGACCCAAAAGCAGTAAAAGATATTCATATCAAAAAAGCATTGTTTTGGAGATGACTTGAGAATTGGAAGCCTTCATCAGCTATAATTAATAAATATTTTTCATGAAAGGAACCATTATCAAAATTGATAAAAGAAGATATTGATAGGAAACAAAAAATAGAAGCTAGATTTTTGGAAAGAATGTTATGAAAACAAGAAGCAAAAAAGTTTAAAGATAAGCTTAATCAAAAGTTTGAAAATATGAAATCTGAGTTGGAAAAACTTTATTGATGAAAACTAGATCAATCTATACTTAATAGATTGTATAATACTATTCATTATGCAGGTTTGTCGGCTTTTTATGTAGATCATACCCAAAAGAAAGATGATATGGGGTTGTCATTATCTTATAAGGTAGATTGGGATTTTATTGATAACTTGTCTTTATGAGTTGTAAGAACAGATAATGGAAAAACATTGTTGTGAATATCTGTATCGAAAAATTTTACAAAAAAAATAGATGAAAATACTACAATTTGAGCTAGTGTAGGTGATGCAAATATAGTTTATCCTTTTGCTTCTTTAAATGTATCACATAATTTTGCTAATTCAAAGTTGGAAGATTGGACTAACTCAGGGAAAACTATTAAATGAACTCTTATTACCACATTCCCAACTTTGGCTTGATATGTAGGAGTTAATTTTGGTAAGGCAGATGCTTTGGCTCAAAAAGAACAAGTTGTAACAAATTTCTTAAAGAAAATTTACAGAAATTTACTGGAATGAAAAGAAATTAAGTTGTCAGAAGAAGATAAAAAAGATGTAGTAAAAGTAAATATGCTAAAAGCCATTAAAAGTTTCTTAAAAGTAATGGATTTTGATAATATGTCAGATAAACAAAAAGAAATAGTTTTATCTACATTAATAGATTCTATTAAAAATAATTATGTAAGATTGGATGCTTTGTCTAATAAATGAACTAGATTGGCAGAATTATGAGTTATGTTTACTCCTCTATTACCATTGATTGTTGCTAAATTTGAGCAAATAGATGTGAATTATAAATTGTCCAAAAAAACTCCGGAAAATGTAAAATCTGCTATATCTACATTGGATAAAATAGAAATAGCATCTATTAAAGATATAGTAAATACATTAAATTCTAATCCTGACTTTAAAGATTCTATCGAAGAAAAGGATGGTATTTTGGTTATGGATTTATCAAAAGTTAAAACTGCTCAAATTGCTTTTGGAGATAATGTAGAAGTTCAACTAAAAGGAAATAAACTACTTATTTGATGAAAAATAGATGATTTTGTATTTACTAAATTACAATGAGTTTGAGAATATTCTTATTTGGTTGCATTTTGAAAGAATGCTTTGCTAGATAATCTAAAATGATGATATAGTTTACAAAATGCTGTTTATGTTAAGAATTGAAAAATTGAAAAGAACTTTTTATCTCCATCTTCTAAAATATCAAGAGCAGAAATTGTAAAAAATAAAAATACTGTTTCAGAGAAATTTAAAAATGATTTTATTGACGCAAAGAAAAAATTTGAAAAAACAAAGCTATATAAGTTGTTAAACGAATGAATGTTTTGAAGTATTTTTGAATCAAACATAGTAAAGAGTGTGCCTTCTGCTGATCCTGAAATTTGAAAGAAATGAATAGTAGGTGAATATGAGAAATTAGTTGATTTAACAAGGAGTTGAAAAGTAGAAGAAGCTTTTGACTTCTTTAAAAATATTATGTTAAAAAGATTGTCAGGTGTAAAATATACTCCTTTGGCTACTTATATGATACATGTTAATAAAATCTCACAACAAAAACTTGATGAAATTAGAGCTGATTTATGAAAAATAAATGATATTGTAACTAAAAAATTAGTATTAGAAACAGTGTTTAGAAAATTCTTCTTAGATGAATATATTTTAGATAAACAAAACTATGATAAAATAAAAGTAGACTTTTATACTGCTTTATCTAAAAATAATATTCGTAAAGAAGGTGAGAATTATATTTTACCAAGAGAAATCTTAGCTAAGATTCCTGAGAAGATAAGAAAACAATGGTGATTGGAAAATTGAAAAATTCCAGTTTGAGAAGAGCTAATTTTAGAGGGTGTTGCAAAAAAGATTTGAGATAAAGAACTAGCTAAATTGTCTCATAAATGGTATTTTGTAAGAATGTCAATGAAAGATTTTGATACAAAAGATTTGGCTGAAAAAAAAGCTTATAATAGAACAGCTTGATTTTTAAGGTCATTTAGGGATGAATTGTTCGGTTATCATACTATATTACAAGGTCATTTGAAAATTTCTTGAGAGAAAGATATTTCTAGATTAGAAAAAGAAGCTAAAAATTTTGTTGATAATAACAAACTACCAAAGTGGTTAGAAAACTATCTACCTGAAATACAGGAGAAGGTAAAATTATTATATAGAGTACTTTTAGCAAATATTTCTTATATATCAGATAAAGCATTTGAGAAGCCTACTTATAAGACAGTTGATGCTCAAAATGTTATAGCTTTTCCTTATACATATAAGTTAGCAGTTCCATTAGAACATAGTCATTTACCGTTGTATGGTTTTGTAAATTTAGTTGATAAAAATTGAGATGGTAAATTTGATAAATCTGATATGGAAATAATAGATACAAAAGAAATGAGGGAATATGTATGGAAAATGCTTACAGATAATTTTAAATCAAGCTTTAAAAAACTTACATGATTAAACGATAATCAGTTACATCAACTTTTCGTTGACAAATCACTAAAAATTAATAATAAGGAAATATCATTAGATTATAATATTGGTTTGGCTAAGTGGTGAGATTGTTTTAATACCTCAGTAGTGGTAAGTGATTTAAAATTAAATAAAACAATTTCTTTA
>JAMOTU010000185.1 GCA_027062165.1 Candidatus Altimarinota bacterium | reverse complement strand
CGTAAAATAGATAACGTTTTTATATTTTAAAATTATTTTAAAATGGAAGGAATAGGAATTGTTTGAATTATTCTGATTATTTTTGCTATAATTGTTATTTTGAAGGCAGTTGTTAAAATAAATCAATATGAAAGAGGTATTCTAGAACAATTTTGAAAGTTTGTAAAAGTTTTAGAACCAGGTTGGCATTTTATTATTCCGTTTATTCAAGATGTTAAAGTAGTAGATATTAGAGAAAGAGTTATTCAAACTCCACCTCAAGAAATGATTACAAAGGATAATGCAGTAGTAACAGTAGATGCGGTAGTTTATGCTGAAATTACTGATCCAGTAAAAGCTACTTACGAGATCCAAGATCCAATATTAGCTGTTACAAATTTGGCGATGACAACATTAAGAGCAATTATTTGAACAATGACTTTAGATGAAGTTTTGTGAGAAAGAGCTGCTATTAATGCAAAGGCTCAGACAGAGATTTCGCAAGAGACAGAAAAATGGTGATTAAGAATTAATAAGATAGAAATTCAAAGAATAGATCCTCCAAGAGATTTAATGGAAGCGATGAATCAGCAAAAAATAGCACAACAAGAAAAAAGAGCTGCTATTTTAAGAGCTGAATGACAAAAGGAAGCTGCTATTAGAGAAGCAGAATGAAAGAAACAAGCAGCTATTTTAAAAGCAGAATGAGAGAAACAATCTCAAATATTGAAAGCAGAGTGAGAAGCACAAGCTATCGAAAGAATTGCAGCAGCTAAAGCTAAAGCCTTGGAGTTGGAAGCAACAGCAGCTATTAAATATTTTAAAGATAATGCTGTATTAAAAGAGCAGTTGAAAGTATTGGAGGAGAGTTTAAAGAATAATTCTAAATATGTATTAGATTCTGATATATTTAAATTGGTGAAAACCTTTATTAGTAAATAAAATAAGGCCAGCATTTTGCTGGCCTTTTAAAATTTAACTTTTATTAAATTTTAATTTTTTAATTTATAAACACCTTTTTCAACTCTTTCAAATTCTGGATATCTTTGTAAAGTCATTACTATAGTATTAGGAGAAACCATTTTTTTCTTAATAGCTTCTTTTACTATTTCTTTTATAGTCATAGGTCTTCAAGCTTCTTTTAGTATGTTTTGTAAGATTTGTCTAACAGTTCATCATTCAAATCACCATTCTTTAAGGCCATATAATCCTAGACCCATATTTACAAATACGTCTTTTCATTTTACTAATTCATTGTGAACTGTATTAACTTTAACAGGTTTTTCTGGAAACCATTCTATAATTTTAGAAGTAAGCTCTTCATAGTGAAGTGGTTTTTTATATTTTCTAAGTATATATATAAGTTTTTGTTTTATAGTTTTTGGATTAACTTCAAGGAATGTATCTAATCATATTTTTCAATCTAAGATAGCTATTTCTCTTATGGCAGGCAATACGTTCATATAAAATCCGTTTTCTTTAAGAAAAGGAATTTTTTCAGATTTATCTTTAAATTTCTCTTTTAGATGTTCTATAAAATCATACAAATTTTCAGCTTTTCCTTTTTCATTAAAATAATTGATGGTATATCTTGCTATTTCATTTAATAGAGTTTCATAGATAGGGTCAATATAAAAGCTTGGTTTAAAAAGTCTATTTCTTTTAAGATAATATATATCAAAGTCAGAAACTAATATTAATTTTATTTCTTGAGGTTTTAATTTAAATCATCTGTTTAGCAATTTTGCTATTAAATCGTTTTCTTGTAAAAATCATCATACACTTTTTAGAATTTTTTTAGCGTCTTCGATAACTTTTAAGTATTTTTCATTTCATACAATAAGTCTTCTAAATCTAGTTAGTCATTGGTTTTCTATTTGTCTTACTCTTTCTCTAGTTAATCAGTATTTTTTTCATATTTGTTGAAGAGGAGTTTCTTTTCCTGAGTCTATTCAAAATTTTTTTATTAAAACTAATTGTTCTTTAGGTTTACAATATTGAAGAACATCTTTTAAATTGGTTACAGAAAGATCTACTTTGATCTTTTTATCGTCCATTTTAGTAGCAAATGTCATTGACTTTTAATTAAAAAGTTAAATTTTATTTTTAACTTAAATATTTCTTTTCAAATATCAAGATTTTTATTTTATGTGAAAAACTTCATACTTTACTTTTTTATTATTTATGATATTTTTTATTTCTTTTTCATTTTTATTTAAAGTAGATTTTCCGCTTTTTATCTCTAAAAAGATTATTTGTTTTAGATTTCATCTACTTAGTCAATCAAAGATTATATAGTCTATTCATTTTCAAATAAAGACCAAGTCTTTAAAATCATATTTAAAATTGGGTAGTAGAGGAGCAATTTTTTCATTTACTTCTCATAAAATAGTCTTTTTACTATTTTTTATTGCTTTTTTTCAGTATTTTTTTAGTTTTATATAAAAATAAATTTTGCTTACCAAAAATCAGATTGTAAATCAAATAATAATGCCAAGTATTAAAATTAAATAACTATTTAATTCCATAATAGTATTTTACGAATATGGATGATAAAAAAATGACTTTTAAAGAAGCTTTTGAGAGATTGAAAGAAATATATTTATATTTGAAAACTAATGAAATAATAGATGTAGATGAAATGATTAATTTACAAAAGGAAGCTGAAGAGTTATATAAATTTTGTAAAGATAAATTGAAAAAAATAGAAAAGAAAGAATAAGATGTTATTTCATATTATGATAAACAGTATCTACATCATCATCTTCTTCTAAAGCTTCTATTAACTTTATTACTTTTTCAGCTGTTTGGGGATCTACTTCTATTAGATTTTCAGCTACAAATTCGATATTAGCGTCTTCTATTTTATAGTTTTCTGTTTCTAAAATTTTTTTAACATTAGCGAAACTTTCTTTTGGAGTTATTATTTTTACTATGTTGTTTTCTCTGTCATATTCAAAATCTTCTATATCAAGTTCTAATAATCTTTCTTCAAGTTCCTCTATATTAATAGGTGAAATTTTTTCAATTTCTTTTCATTTTTCTACAACTTTTTCTATTTTCCCAGACAGATAAATTACTCATTTTTCTTTGAATTGCCATGAAACACTACCAGGTTCTCATAAACTGCCTCCATTTTTAGTAAGTATGCTTCTTACATTGGCTCCAGTTCTATTTTTGTTAGAAGTAATGCATTTTATATAGAGAGCAACTCATCAAGGAGCATATCATTCATAATATATTTCTTCTAGTTGTTCTCATTCTAGTTGTCCAGTTCATTTTTTAATAGCTCTTTCTATTACATCTTTTGGAACAGAATAATATCTTGCTTTTTCAAGAGCAGCTTCTAGAGCAGGATTTAGATTAGGATCTCCTCATCCTTGTCTAGCAGCTAATTCTATTAGTTTAGAAATTTTAGTATATATTTTAGCTTTTTTAGCATCTTGGGCTGCTTTTTTATGTCTTATATTATGCCATTTACTATGTCCTGCCATTTTTTTGTGATTTTAAATTTAAATTGTTGTTATAATAAAGAAAAACTAGGTAAAATCAAGTTTTAAAAACAGTTGAAATAAAAAAGTAAATTGATAAAAATATTATAATTTAGTCTTTTACAATTTAGATTATATGTCAGCTTTAGAAAAAAAACAGAGAGCTGATTTTCTGCTTTCTAGTGATAGTTTATCTGGATATGGATTAGATTTAATTTTTAAAATAACTAAAAGATTAAATTTTGATGGTCTAGATTTAGCTATTCGGAAAAATTTTGATGCTTGGAATGTTTGATATGTGAAAGAATTGACTAAAGAATATGATTTACCTGTTAAAGTAATTCAAGTTTCTAGTAAGGTAAACTCTAGAGAAATGAATCAAGCAGTAGATTTAGCAAGAGAATTGGGAGCTGATACAATAAGTATTAATCCTCCTGTTATATATGATCTGAAAACGTATAGATTTATATCTCAAAATTTAAAACATTATAAAAGACATAATCCTAATATTAAATTTTCTATTATTAATCCTCCAAAGTCTAGTCTATATGTGCTGCCTTTTCCTAAATATCATTTTTCAGAAATATGAGAAATTATAAAGAAATATAAAGCATATTTGGCTTTAGATATTGCTAATCTTGATGAAGATATATTAGAAAGAAAGTTTCTTAGAAAAATTTCTAGTTTCATACCTTATATTTCAGTAGTGTATTTATCAGATAAAACTAAAACTGATATTCCTCATATACCTTTAGGAGAAGGTGTTTTAAAATTGCCTGCTATTTTGAAAAAGTTTAAACAAAATGAATATTATGGTCATTTTAGTCTAAAAATAAATATTTCTAAAAAAGATTTAGCTGATGTTGATAAAGTTGAAGTTATATTGAAAAAATGTAGACTTTATTTTAAAGAAAATTTTGAAGATTTAATAATTAAATAAATTTTTAGAATGATTTGGCCTAAGCATATTGCTATTATCCCTGATTGAAATAGAACTCGAGCTAAAGA
>JAMOTU010000184.1 GCA_027062165.1 Candidatus Altimarinota bacterium | reverse complement strand
ACAACAAATTTTCAAAAGTTCGCAAACCTAAATTTGAATATGTTAATTTTAGCACATTTGCCAACTTTTTAAACTCTAAATTTTACATATGTTCACAAAACCATCCAAAAAAGTTGGCAAACCTAAAGGAAAAATATGACACTTGTAACTATTATTTCAAAAGATAAGGCATTTATTCCGCTTTTATATCATTTTAAAGAGGAAGTAAAAACCCATATATTAATATACGATATAGGTGAAGAAGAGATTGAGATTGCTTTAGATACAAAAGAAGGGCTCAAAAGACTTTCTGAAATTTATAATCTTAATTATGAAATTAAATTAATGCCCCTTGATGAAGATAGTAAAAAGGATTTTTCAAAAGTTTATAAAAAGCTAAAAAATTTTTCAAATTTAGCCTTAAACGTTGCTGAAGCTGATAGTTTGCTTGTAATTATGATGTCTGCTTTCATTATGCAAATGAATGGAAAAATATTTACTTATGATAAATTTGATAATACTTTTAATGAAATTTATAATAAAAAATGCATGTTAAAAAAAGCAAAAAATTTAAAATTAAACGATTATTTAACACTCTTAAATTACGAAATCGAAGATAAAAAAACTGCTCAAGATATTTTGAAATACAAAAATGCAGTATTAGAGCTATTTAAAAACTATCCTATATTTAAAAATCAAAGAGTACTGCTTAAACAAAACAGATTAAAAAGCTTGTATTACAAAAATCTTTTTAAAAAAGCAGGAGTTGTAATTAATGGCAAAGTAAATTTACAGAGGTTAAATGGAGAGATTTTTGAAGAGTATGTGTTTTGGAATTTGTATCAGTTAGATGTTGATGATATATGGCTAAACGTAAAAATTATAAGTGAAAGAGAAGGTGAAGAAGCTATAAAAAACGAATTTGATATTTTAATGATAAAAGACAACAAAATATATATAGTTGAGTGTAAATTTGGAAACCTGGCAATTAAGCCTGATGAACTTATTTACAAAAGCGATTCGCTGTTGAGTCTTTTTGGGGAGGATACTAAGGGGATTATAGTTTATATAAATGATATAAAAGAAAAAATCGAAAGTATTAAAAACTCCACTTTACCACAAGATGTTAAAAAGAAAAAAATATTCAATTTAAAAAAACAACAGATATCTAAAAATTTGTATATCAGAGCGCTGGAAAATAATATTTTAATTTTACACGACTCAAACCCTGATTTTAAAAAATTTTTTAAAGTAATTAAAAATAAACTAGGAATAAAAAGAAGGGCTTTTTTACTAGGCGGGTGTGATTTGGAAATGGCTGCGATTGCGAGAATGTTAAAAAAATACAATCAAATCAATTTTAACAAAAATCTTTCATGGGGAGCAAAACTCAGTAATTATGAAGAAATGTTACAAAAAGATTACTGTTTTTATGCTATCGAGCTTAAGGAAGATATTGCCCCTCCTAAATGTTACAAACGAATAGACCATCATGATGATTTATCGAACAATTCTTCTTCTATAGAACAAGTAGCTAAAATTTTGGGTGTCGAGCTTGGAAATTTTGAAAAAGCTGTGGCGCTTAACGATAAAGGATACATTCCATTGATGAAAAAGCACGGTTTAAGTGAAAATACAATAAAACATATTAGATATTTGGATAGAAAATTCCAGGGTGTTTCTGCGGAAGATGAAAAAAATGCTGAAAATGCTATCACAAATTATAAACTATTTAAAGGAATAAAAGTTTATTTTACCGAATCTGAAAAATTTTCTCCGATATGTGACAAGATAAATGATGACGAATATATAATATATAATAAGAAAGAAGCGGTTTATTACGGAAACAGGGTTTTAGAACTTGCAGAAAAACTAAAAGACTACGAAATTTATTACTCAAAAGGATTTTTGGGAATTATCTCTCCTGATGGTTTGGATCTTTTAATATCTTCTTTGTAATTTTTTCTTTTTTTCCACTAATGAAAGCTAAAAATTCTTTAAAGGGGTGTAGTGTGCTTGAAGATTTGGTATTAGGGATTATTGTGGGCAAAGTTGTAGATGTAGTACTTGATGAAATATTTTAAGGAGGATAAATGCAAGAAAAGATTTTAAAACAGGTTGCTAAAAGCACTATTTCGGGTGTAGCGAAACGTTCAGCAATACCTTTGGCTGTTAAGGCGGCTTCAGCTTTGGGAGTGGAGGCTTCTACGGGTACCGCCGTAAGCTCTCTTAGCGGAGCTGCTGCCACTTCGGCGACTGCTGCGGCTGTAGGGAGTGCCGTTATAGAAGGTGCTGCGGCTGTTGGGCTTACCATAACTGCGGCACCGGCGGTTGTCGGAGGGGTTGTGATTACGGGTATTGGTTTAGGTGTAGGTATGCTTGTGAACAATTTGTTGTTTGACTGATTTTTTTGTAATTTCTACTAATGAAAGGAGAAAATATGAGATGTGTATGTGAAATTATAACTGACACGTTCGGAGAGATTATCACTTGTGTATGTAATTCTTAATCTACCCGGGTAAGTCGTTAAACTGCTTGTATTTTTTATATTTTCCACTAATGAAAAAAAGATTTAATTTAAAGGATTGCTTATGGCATGTTGGTGTGAAGTTGTTAAGGATAAATTCGGAGATATTATCAGTATTACTTGCGGTTGTGATGAATAGACCCGGGTAGGTCTTTAAACTGCCCTAAAATTTTTAAGGAGGAGAAATGGAGATTACTTATCATGCAGCGGTTAGGTTTTTGGAAAGGGTCATGAAAAAAGAAAAATTTACCCAAAGAGAGGTGTTTGACGCTAAGAATTTTTTAAATGGTTTATTCGCAAATGTTATTACTCACAGAAGGTATGTGGTAGTTCCTGAATTTAGTTCGTATGTTGGAGTTGTTAAAAATAATAAGTTAATTACAATCTTAGATAAAAAAAATTTTAAACTTGCTACTAATGAAAGGAGGAAATATGAGATGTGTATGCGAAATCATTACTGACACGTTTGGTGAGATTATCACTTGTGTATGTGATGCTTAATTGACCCGGGTAAGTCGTTAAACTGCCTAAAATTTTTCAATTTTCTATTAATGAAAGACCTAAGCATGTCTATAAAAGGCAAAATTTAATTGAAAGGATTGTTAATGGCATGTTGGTGTAGAGTGATTAAAGATAAATTTTTTGACGAGATTGACATTGAATGTGGTTGTGACGAATAGACCTGGGTAAGTCTTTAAACTGCCTAAAAATTTACTGGAGGTTAAAATGTTTAACAATGAATTTTATGAAATCGAAATTATTGAAATTAACGAACCGAAATTAATTTAAAAAGGAGGTAAAATGATTATTTGTGACGGACCTTGGGATGATTTGCCTTGGTGGTTGAAAATTTTGAAAAACTTTTAAGGATGGGAAATGATTAATGCTTATTTGATTATTGACGGATATTTACTTACATAGGTCGGTTGCCTTTTGGCAGCCGGCCTTTTTTTGCTATAATTTAGCAAGGAGAGAGGATGGATTTGATTGAGTTTCAAAAAAAATCACAAGAAAGCGTATTAAAAAAGTTTGATAAAGATTTTCAAAAAAGGAAATATTTAGCAACAGCCGTAGCGAATTTATCCAAAAAGATAGCGGAATTTAAAAGAAATAATTTAGTTGAGGTTGCGGCTAAAATTATAGAAGAAAACGAAAAAAATTTTTTAGAGATTTTAGAAGCGGATTTAAAAAACATTGAAGACAGAATAGCCAAACCTCTAACAAATGCACTTGTGGATTCGATTGAGTTTGAGAAAATAAGTTACAGTAATTATTTACCGGAAGTTCAAAATAGCGCAAAAGCCCTGCAAAGCGTTACTCATAAAACTTTTGCAAAGCTTTTTAACACTTTTTCTTCATTAATGGAAAACAGGTTGAAAAATTTTAGTAAATACTGCACAAACAGAAAACATGAGAGCGCTTTTTTTATTTATAAAATCAATTCTCTTTTAGTTTCAAAAATTTTGCTAATTGATTCATTAAAGCTTTGTACCGTAACTTTTGATGAGGAAAATCTACAAAACACATGGCAAAACGTCTCTCAAAGCATATTTTTTTCTCTCAATAAGGCTTTAAAAAAAGAGTTTGAAAAATCAAAAGAGCTGGTATTAGATATTAACGAAGAGCATCAGCAGGAAATCGGCGGTACGTTTGTTGAACTATTGATTGATGAGGGGTATTTGGTAAGAAGCGAAGAGGAAAAAGAGAAAAATTACGTTTCTTTAAGAATAAACGAAAAGTTTGTAAAAAATTTAAAAGAGGTAATAGATAGCGTTGTGGTTAAAACCATATATTCCCCAATGGTAGTAAAACCGGTTGAATGGAGAGATATTAAAGGTGGCGGATTTTTGCATTTTGAGGATATGGATGAGAATTTTGATATTTATCTGATGAAAGCTGAAACAAAAAGAGAAAAACAGTTTATAAAAAATCTAAAAATACCTCAAACTATTTTAGAAGCTATAAATCATCTTCAAAACGTCGGATACAGAATTGACAAAAACGTTTTAGATAAATTAAACGAAGTAAAAAAAGAGATAGATAAACTTGAAGAAGATAAAAAAATAGATGCAAGAATATATTTAAAGGTTCTTTTCGAATTAAAAGAGGAGTTTGAAAACGCTTC
>JAMOTU010000183.1 GCA_027062165.1 Candidatus Altimarinota bacterium | reverse complement strand
CTCCTGAAAAGGAAGAAATAAAAGAGCATTTCAAAATTAAAAATGAACAAGCTTTAATTGAACTTGGTTATGCAAAAGTTGATGAGAAAAAATTAAAAGAGGCTCTTTATACGGACAAATACAATGAGATTGAACCTTTTATTGATGTAGAAGTAGAAGCGATTAAAAAACCTTCAAGCATTAGGATTAACAAAAGAAAAGTCCATATTCCTGCAATAGAGAATGAAAAGTCTGCATAAATTCATAATCTTTTGAAAAAAATCATTCAGTTTATTACAAAATTCATATTGTAAGGAGTTTATTCATGGTTATTGAAACAAGAGCATTATTTAACATAGGCAAAAACTATTGCAAACTTATAAATCTGCTTGAAGAAAACAATATTCAATATTATGAAAATGAGAAGTTTGATGAGATAATTATTGATTTAGAGGAGTATGCTTATACACCAGATTTTAAAAAATCAATCATCACAACCCTTTATACAAACAAGTTTATCTCATTTGACGAATGGCAAGCATTAAACAGACAAAACATCAATACACTGCTATTTTGGAGGTAATAAATGGAAAAACTTATAAACGCAATGGAAGAATTGAAAAAAGTTCCAAAAATAAACATTAAAGGTAAAGAATATGCAACAGTAGCAAGCAGGGTAGAGATATTTAGAAAACATTTTCCCCTCTACTCAATTACAACAGAGCTTATTGCAGATGACGAGCAAAGAGTTGTAATGAAAGCAGAAATAAAAGATGAAAATAATAGAATCCTTGCCGATGGATACTCAGAAGAGATAAGAGGCGAAGGGCTTATTAATACAACTTCCGCAATAGAAAACTGTCAGACAAGTGCAATAGGTAGAGCCCTTGCCGCATTTGGATTAATTGGTGGAGAATATGCAAGCAGTTTTGAAGTGGAGAATGCAATTTCAAAACAACAAACAAACCATACTTCTACGACTTTTTCTAATTCTACTTCTAACCTCAAAGATTTACTTTTGCAAGAAAATGAAAAACTAAAACCAGCAAACCTTTCAGTCTATCTTCAAGAGGATATGTTAATTGTTCAGGGCAAATCATTCGGACAGCAAAAACTGCTAAAAGAACTTGGATATAAGTGGAATCCGAGTAAGAAGGTGTGGTATAAGCCTATCTCAGGCAAAGTTGCCTGAGGTAGCTACATATAAGGAATCGCTTTTATTATTTTTTCAACTTTATTAATTTTTTCTATGTGTTTTTTACTTCTATTATTTTCTATATAATCTCCTGTCTCTAATTTATATAAGAGTCTTGAACATAAAGATTTATAATTATTATCTTTTAATTCAAAAAGCATTTCTTCATCTCTATCTATCAATAGTAATTCTACTCTTTTGTTTTTTTTACCAGAAATTTTTAATTCTTCCATTTTCAATGAAAGTTGCATAACTAGTTTAGAATAAAAATCATAATATGTTATATATTCTTTTAAATGTTTAGTGTCTGTATCTAAACTTAATAATACTTCTAGTCCATCATAGAATATCTTTTTAGAGTTTTTGTCAATTGATTCAATACTTTTTTGAATTTCACCAATTTCTTGTAATTTATAATCGATATATTCTTTAATATAAGAAGATATAGCTTTATTAAATGGCACATATATCCAAAATCCAAAATGCGGTATATCAATTATTGCGTTTATTTCTTTGATTTCTTCATCAGTAATTTTAGAAGGAAAGTTAAGTATTTTTTTCAATTTACTTATACTTTGACATATATCATAATTTTTTGATAAAAAGCATTTTTTCCTAAATTCACTTAAATTTTCCTCTTCATTTATGTTTAAACTACATCTACCACAAAATAAATAATTCAATAAAAATAAAAACCACTTTAATTTTATAGTGATTTTATATAAAGTAGGTAAATTTAGATTATCTATCTTATCAAAAATTATTAAAACTTTTTTTAATTCGTTATTTATTAATTCATCAACTTTTATTTCTATTTCAATTGCTTCTTCCATATCAACTCCTGTATTGCCTCTTAATTTTGCATTTTTGAGGGGCAAGTGCAATATCCAAAAAATTATAAACTTACATTGAAAGTAATAGACTAGTAAATTCTATTACAGATTATTTTATCAAAAAATAAGGAGGATTTATGGCAATAGAAAGACTATTAACTTTAAAAGAAGTAATAAATTTAATTGGTTTTAAAAAAGCCACTATATACAAATATATAAAAAATGGAAAATTTCCAAAACAAATTAAGATAGGAAAAGCCAGTCGTTGGAAATTATCAGACATTGAAAAATGGATAAATTCACATATAAAGGATGAAAAATGAAACTTTTAGATATTAAAGAAGTTAAAAAACTTACAAAGTTAAGTGAAAACACCATTAGAAGGTTAATTAAACAAAGAAAATTTCCTTCACCTGTTAATGTAGGAGTGAAAGTTAATCGATGGAGGGAAGAAGATATAAAGAAATGGATGAAAAATTTAAAAAACAAAAAAACTTTTCATTCCCAAATTATCGTCATATTTTACCAGAAATAACTTATTAACTTTACGATTTTTCCCACTTTTTTGTGGAATACACTTGTTGAAAGGAAGCATATGCAAGATAAACTTTTACTTATCTCTTATTTATCAAAAGAAGAAATAATTTTTATCCTAAACTCACTTGGAGTTGAAATTACTTCCCCTAAAAAAAATTTTAGACTCAGAGAAGATGACAAAACTCCAAGTGCTTCTATTTATATTAAAAACGGGAAAGTTAGAATTCACGATTTTGGAATTGATTTTGACGGAGATATTATTGATGTATTAAAAGAATTTTTTGGATTAAGTTTTAAAGAGGCAATTGATTATATTTTACAGATTTTAGGAATAAAGGATAATAAATTGCAAGTTGATTTTTATAAAAAAGAGTTTGAACCTGTAAAGGAAAATCATTATTTAACACCTATTCAAATAGAAAAAGAATGGAACAAATACTCCCCTCTTACATCTTTATCAAATTTAAAAATGCAAGAGGTAATTAATAAGTTAATTCCATACGAGTATTTTACGACTGCCACCGAGCGAAATAGGAAAGCTTTTCTAAAATCTATCAAATATGACAAATATCAAGATGAACCTGTAGTTGCGACTTATACTCCTAATGGAGAGATTCTTACAATAAGACATAGGAGGTATAAATTGAAAAACGGAGAAATTATTAAATGGAAATCATTAAAAGACACAAAAGCTAACGCTTATTCTCAAATTAGAATTAAACATAAAGATGAGCCTGTTTTTATAATTGAAGGAACTCATGATTATATTGTTGCAGAATTGCTTGGTATTAATTTTATTGCGTTGCCAAATAGATGTTATAGAAAATTTAAAGATGAAGAGTTAGCTATTTTAGGTAGTAATAAATTTGATTTTGTGATACTTCCAGATTTGGATTTTAAAAATGAAACAGACGAGAAGTATCAAAAATTTAAAAAGGAATTAGATGAAACTTTGAATAATTTTTTAATTCCTCAACTAAAACCATTTATAAGAGAAATTATATCAATTTGGAATTTAAAAAAGAGATTTTCTTATTTTAAAGGGATAGAAAAAATTAAAGATTTAAGTGATATGTGTTTAGTAAGTGATATTTACGATTCAATTTATTTTAAAACATTTCATCTGTTAAGTAGTTTTATTGCTGAGGACTTAACAGATGAAAATTTAACAAAATTAATTTGAAGGAGGTAAAAATGTCATCTATAAATATTAAAAGTGACTTTAATTTAGACATTGAAATTATACCAAACAATCAAAAAAAGTTGATTGAAAAACTACTTCAAAATATTGAAAAGTCTGATTTATATAATGAACTTAAAAAATTTGGATGGAAACCAAAATACAAAAAAAACGGAGAATATATACAACCTAAAAAATCACATTTAAAAGTAGCATTAATAGAAATTTTGATAAATGATTTGCAAAAATCAAACTATCAAGCAGCAAAAGATGAAAGTGATACAATATATATTTTTAATAAAGCTTATTGGCTCAAATTTAGTAAAGAAAATATTATTGAACTTCTTTATAAATTTTCCATAAAAAAAGGAATTTCTTTAATTGAAGCAAAAGATGAAACTTTTTTAGAAAGTCTTTATAGACAATTAACAACAATATTACCTGTAAAACAAAGGAACAACACAAACCTTATAAATCTGCAAAACGGAACATTTAACTTAAATAATTTTGAATTACAAGAATTCAATCCTGACGATTTTTTAACATATCAACTTCCATTTTATTATAATCCTTATGCTAAAAATACTCTTTTTTTAAAATTTTTAGATGAAATAATTCCCGATAAAGAAACCCAACAAACACTTCAAGAAATATTAGGCTCTATTTTTGTTAGAAATATTAAACTTGAATATGCTTTTTTCTTTTATGGAAATGGGGCTAATGGTAAAAGTGTTATTATGGAAATTTTGAAAGCCTTGCTTGGAGAAGAGAATTTATCTTTTTTCTCTATTGATGAACTAAACAAAGATTATAACAGAGCGGAATTAAAAGATAAATTATTAAATATTTCAAGTGAGGCAGAAACAAAAGACATTAAAAGTGATTTATTTAAAAAGCTTGCAAGTGGAGAAACAATTACTGCTCGTCAT
>JAMOTU010000182.1 GCA_027062165.1 Candidatus Altimarinota bacterium | reverse complement strand
TTATGAAGAAAACGGTTTTATACCTATCGAAAATTTAGATGAAAATAAAGAGATTATTAAAATGATATATTGGTTAATTTAAAATACGAAAACTAATTTCGTTTTTTTTGTGTTAAAATTGTTTTAAAAAAGGTTTGAAAATGCCAATAGGAAAATACTACAAATACAAATGCAAAAAATGCGGCTACACTTTTACAAAATATCAATCTGATGTTTTTATGCCCGTAAGTTGTCCTAAATGCGGCGGTGAGGTTGAAATTGTTTCATCAAGTATGATTAGAAATCCGTTGGAAGAAGTTATTGATATGATTAAGAATGTTTTTAGGGATAAAAAGATTTAAGGTTAAAGATTAAAGGTTGGGATTTAAAATTGAGAATAAAAAATAAAAAGTTTTAAGGAGATTAAATGAAACAAAAAAATTTAGAAATGAAAAAAATTCTACAAGAACTTTTGAAATTTAATGAAAAATACAATATTTCAAATAAAGACAAAAATATTAATATAATAAAAGAAGAAATGAATAAACTTGAAAATAATGAATTTACTATTTCAATAATCGGTACTATGAAAGCGGGAAAATCAACATTTATAAATGCATTAATTGGTAAAGAAGTTTTGCCGCATAGAGATACCCCTATGACTACAATACCTACAAAAGTTTCACATAAACACGGAAATAAAAATCCAATTTTAAAAATTAATGACTTTAATTATTTAAATAATTTAATCAAAGAATTAGAGAAAAAATCAAATCCAAAGAAAAAATTTGAAAAGATAAAAAATCAATACAAAGGGAATAAAGAAATTTTTGAAATATTACAATATATTAATGATATTTTTAGGGAGGCACAGTTAAATCAAATTGATATTGACTGGCAGAGATATAAACAGTCTGAGAAATTACCTACTATTGAAGTCGAGTTTTTTTTATTACAAGGAAATAATAACGTTAATTTTTCTTTAATAGATACTCCGGGGCCGAATGAAAATAACATGGACCAATTAAAAGAATTGTCAGAATCGTATACAAACAATTCTTCAGCTGTAATGTTAATTATAGATTATACGAAAATGAATGGAAAAGAAGGAGAAGAATTAAAAATACAATTAAAAGAAGCATTTGGTTTAATTAAGAATGAGAATGTTTTTTTAATAGTGAATAAATTTGATGAATACAAAAAAAGCAATTCTCAATTCAAAAACGAAGATGACTTAAAACAATTTATAATAAAAAATTTTTTAGACAACAGAAAAAATATAAAAAATGAACAAATATTTCCAATATCAGCAAGAGATGCTTTTTATGCAAACTGGGGATTAAATAATTTAGATAAATTATTAGAAATGCAAGAAAATGAGATTTTGAATATATTTATTGAAAATATCATTGGTAATAAAAGAACTTGGAATAAAATTAAAAATGATATTTCAGAAATAAAAGAATATTGTGAAGATGCAAAAAACGAGTCAAAATTTGATAATGTTCAAAAATTGTTGATAAATTTATTCAATGAAAGTAATGATAAAATTTTAGAAGTATCAATTACAAAAGCTGAAGAGATTTTTAATAAAACTAAACAATATTTAGACGAAGAAATAAAAAATTATGAAAAAAATCAAGAACAATTGGCAGATGAAATAAAAAAAATAAAATTAGAAATTAAAGACTTAAAAAAGGTATTTAAACAATTAAAAAAAAATTTAGAAAAAGAAATAAAAGATAAAATGGATTTTCTTAATAATGATATTGAAAAATTACAAGAAAAAACAATAAAAGAAATTCTAAAAAAATTAGACAAAACTGATGAAGAAAATGATGAAAAAATTAGGTGGTTGAATATATTTTTTAATTTTGAAAACGATATAATAATTAAAAAAACTTTATCAGATAAAGAAACTGCTGAACAATTTTTAGAAAATTTAAAATTTCAAATATCAGATTTAGTAAAGAAAAATATAAAAAATTTTGATGAAGAAAAAATAACTTCTATTGTTAATGAACTTAAAAGAAATATCAATGATAGTGAACAATATAAGAAAATTAATGAAACATTAGAAAAATTAAAAGATTTTGACATTAAAATTAATTTTAAAAATAATAATTTTCTATTTGATATAGAAAATTTAATTGATGTAAAAGATGAGTCATCTTATCGTTATGTTGATAAAGATGACTGGTATGCCCCTTTTGCAAGACTTTTTGGATCGATTTTTGGACAAGATGATTGGGGGAAACGCAGAGTAAAAGAAGAAAAGCATGTAATAGAATTCACAAAAAATGATCTAGAAGAATTAAGAAAAAGAATTAAAAAATTGTTAGAAAATCATATTAATGAAAGGATGAAAAGTTTAAAAGATGAAATTAATAATATATTAAAATATATTGAAGATGAAATAAACAGGTATGTTAAAAACAAAGAAGAAGTGTTAAAACAAAAACAGGGCAAATCTGAAGAAGAAATCCAATCAAATATAAAAAATTTAAAAGAAGAAAAAGAATATTTAAATAAGTTAAAAAAAAGAGTAGAAGTAATAAAAGGTATTAAATGAATGATATTATAGATAATGTTAAAAGAAAAATAAAAATTCATCCTGAAGAATTAAAAAATATAGAAGATTTACATTCCAATTTCAATGAAAAAATTATTTTAGATATTGTAAATGGTATTAGTGTAGTTGCACGAGATTTAAATAATAAAAATAAATCTTTAAAAGGATTCAGTGCTTTAAATGATAAAATAAGAGGAAATAAAAAACAAAGAGATGAACTGATTAATGATTTATTTATTAATGCTATTGAAGGTGTTTCATTATGGTTACGAGAGCATGAAAAATCTTTAACTGCAATTAATTATAAAATATTCAAATTATCAGAAGAATTAATAAAAACACAAAACGAAATTATACAGTTTTTTAATGACTATAAAAATTTAAAACATTCTTTTATTCAATTTCAAAAAAATATTGAAAATAAACTTCAAAAACTTGAAGACAGGATTTTAGAATCAGAAATAAAGAATGATATTGATATAGAAATAGAAAAATTAAATAACACAGGATTTGGGACAGAAGTGGAATTGTTTATAATACTTGATAATTTAATGAGCGGCCGTTTTGGTAAATGGCTTATAATAACTCAAAGTAAAGAAAAGCAAAGATTGTTAAATTATTTTTTTGACAAAATTAAGGGAAAAATAAACAATAAAATGAACCAACTTTTAGATACTGAAAAATTTTACAAACAGCTTAATAATTTACCTAATTATGAGAAAAAAGCTATTAATTATATTGCAAGTGTTTATAGACAATTAAATCCGAAACCGTATTATGACACAATTGATTTATTTTTAATTGCTTCAAAAAATAACTCTGAAGAAAATTTTATAAAAGAAATTAATAAAAATTCTCACATTAGAACTTTTATGTCATATAACGATTTTATAGAAGATTTATTTGAATTTTTTGCCAAAACATATGGAGGTAATATACGATGAAATTAGGTGTTGTTTTATCCGGAGGAGGAGCAAAAGGAGCTTATGAAGCAGGTTTTTTAAAAGCGTTATCCGAATTAAATATTCAACCTGATGCAATTGCTGGAACAAGTATAGGTGCTATAACGGGAGCAATATGCTCGGCAAATATTGATATTCATAAAAGTGCGGATATTGTTGAAAAATTATGGCTCGAACTTGCAAGAGAAACTGCTTTACAATTTGATAAAAAAAAATTACATTTAAATTTAATTGATGTAATATCTTTTTTTGCTCCTATTCCACAAACAAACATCGTAAAAATTATAAATTCATTAAAAATATCCTTATCGAAAGAAGGAATATTAACAAATCTACCCTTAATAAATAGATTACAAAAATACGCCCCACCTGAAATGTTAAAAACTGGTCTTCCTTTTTATGTAGGATATAGTAAATCGTATGGAAATTTTCTAGATTTATTACATTTTTTAAATTTAAAAGAAATTGATGCAGAATATAAAAAAATTCAAGATTTATCTGATAATGAAATACACAAAGCTATTATGGCGTCAGCGGCATTGCCCTTATTATTTGATGCTATAGAAGTAGAAGGAGAACATAAAAGAGACGGGTGTTTAGCTTCTCAAAAAGAAGAATGGGGAAATACTCCGGCATATCCATTGGTTAAATATGAAAAATGCACCCATTTGATTATTTGTCATTTAAATAAAGGCAGTAGTTTTAACAGATTAAATCCAATTTTTAAAAATATCCCTATAATTGAGATAAGACCTAATGAAAATATTTTTAATAATTCTTTAGACTCATTATCATTTAAAATAGAAAAAATTAAAGAATGGATGGATTTTGGATATAAAGATAGCATTAAAATATTAAAAGACTCAATAGAAACCATAAAATTAATACAAAAAAGAAAAGCTATGGAAATGCTATCAGATTATTCAATAGAAAAATTAAAAAATAGAAATTTTAAATTAAATTTTGATGATTAAGGTAAACAATGAATAATCTATTAATCCTATATAACCCGTATTATCAAAAAAACGTAATAAAAGAACATTTAGAAGTATTGCTTGAAAACGGGGAAGTGGCTTTCGGGAAGTTAAAGTCAAAACTCAAAAGCACTTCCCACCCGTTTGAGGAAAAACTGCAAGAACTCATTC
>JAMOTU010000181.1 GCA_027062165.1 Candidatus Altimarinota bacterium | reverse complement strand
ATAATCTGTTTGTTACGGATAAAAATATAAATCTGGCAATAAAAAAAATGAAAGAAATTATTGAAAAAGAAGGATATATTGATATTAAAAAATTTAAAGAGCATATGCCTATGAGCCGTAAATACATTGTGGCTTATCTTGATTATCTGGATAATTTGGAGGAAATCGTTAAAAAAGAAAATAAACGGTATTTTAGATATAAGGCTGATTGATTATTGGCGAATACATTTATAAGAGAACAAATTTTTAAACATTTTTACTACAATAAAATTTACAGTTGTTTTACTTTATTTAGTCAGTGCTATCTAAACCCGCCACACTATGACATATAATCAGATATAATTGTATAAAAAAGGCAGCTTATGAGAACAAAAGACACCCTAAATAATCTCCTTAAAATCCTAAACATCCTTTACAGCGGCGGATATGTAACGATTAAAGGGCTTATGGATGAATACGGAATGAGTGAAAGGACTGCCAGCAGATATTTAAACGAATATTTACCCGATGCGGGATTTGCTGTTGAAAAGGTCGGCAGGAAATTCAGACTTGCAAACAAAAACCCAGAAATAACGGGAGCAATTGAAGCAATTGAAAATTTTGCAAAAGAGGCCGGATTTTATAGCGATATTAAAGATTTTATAAAAACTATCAAGCAAAATTCCCTATCAACTTATATGAAACTCCACATTGAAAACATCGGAGATTACATTAAAGAAATCAACTTAATAGAAAACGCCGTAAAACAAAAAAGAACAATCAAATTTACTTATGACAACGGATATGAGTATGAAGTAAAACCTCTTAAAATCGCAAACTTTGAAGGTTATTGGTATTTATTGGCGCTTGACGGGGAAAAATACAAAAGTTTTCATATTAAATCCATGAAAAATATAAATAAAACTGATAAAACTTTTGAAGTTTCTCCTACTTTTCTTGAAAAACTAGATAACGCAATAAACGTATGGTTTGAGCCTGAAAAAGAGCCTTTTAAGGTTATCTTAAAAGCCGATGAATGGGCAAGTAAATTTTTAAAAAGAATCCCTCTAAATCCTACTCAAAGAGAAATAGAAACATTGCCTGATAGGACTTTGTTTGAAATTAAAATTACCCACAAAATGGAAATAAAAAGATTTATAAAAAGTTTTTTGCCTCAGATTAAAATAATTGAGCCGAAATGGCTTGATGAAGAGATAAAAGAAGAGATAAAAGAGTATTTAAAGGATTAACCCGCCACAATAGAGCAGTAAAAAGAGTATTATTCCCTCAAAAAAGGGGGAAATTATGAAAATAGCGGTAGTCGGAAGTGTTAAATTTAACGATTATGAAAAATTTAAAGAAATCATGAATGAGTTTTTAAAAAATTATAAAGACGTGGAGTTTGTAAGCGGCGGGGCGGATGGGGCTGACAGTCTGGCTCAAAGATATGCAAAAGATAACGGAATTCCAATTAAAATCTATTATCCGAATTGGAAAAGATACAAAAAAGCCGCAGGTCCTATTAGAAACAGACAAATCTGGCAAGATGCGGATATAGGCATTGCGTTTTGGAACGGCAAAAGCAGAGGCACCCGGTATTCTCTTAAATTTTCAAAAGAAATGAATAAGGATTTATGGATATATAATTTTGTGGAGGACAGGTTTTATAAGTATGAGGGGTGAATTTGGTATAATATTGGAAAATGAAAGGAAAGAGGATGAGTAATCAAATAATGCCAGGAGCTTGTAGATTAGAAGATTTATTTAATAAAAATTTATGTAATAAAAATTTAGAAATTCCAGATTTTCAAAGACCTTATGCGTGGGAGAAACAACAAGTCATTCAATTAATTAAAGATTTAGAGGAGGCTTTTAAGCAAAAACAAGATTATTTAATTGGAAATTTGATTTTATATAATAATGAAAAAGAACAAAAAATTGAAATAATAGACGGACAACAAAGAGTAACGACATTAGCATTGCTATTTAAAGTTTTAGGTGAAGAAGTTGAGTTTTTAAATAAAAAAATCAATATATTATCTGTTAAAAGGTTAAAAGAAAATTATCAAATTATTAAAAATCATTTTGAAAACTACTCAAAGAAAGATGATTTTTTAAATTTTTTGAAAGATAAAGTATTTGTAACATATATGCTAACCACTGATTTAGAAGAAGCTTTTGTTTTATTCGATTCACAAAATACAAGAGGAAAGCCTTTAAAAAGAAAAGATATTTTAAAAGTCCATCATATTCATCCAATAAAAGCAAAAAGAAATATATATGCAAAAAAATGGGAAACTTGGGAAGATAAAAAAGATATTGATGAATTGGATAAAACGCTCTATTTAATTAGCTTTATTAGAAAAGCAATAAGAGGTGAGTTACAACCAGAATATCTAAATTACTTAGATGTATTTGAAGAGTTAAAAAGTAAAGTCTCTTCATATAGATTAAACAATTATAACCAACCCCCTATTTTTGAAATGTTTAATTTTGATTTTGAAAATAATTTAATAGAATTTACTACAAAGCCTATAAGAAAACAGGGGTGTTACATAAAAGATGGAATAAATTATTTGCCGTTTGAAATAAATTCATCAATTTCAAGAGGAGAGATGTTTTTTGCTTTTGTTTGGAAATATTTTGAATTGTTTAATGAATTAAAGGAAAATGAAATATTTAATGTTTTAGATGAAATTGATGGTAAAGGAAATAGCTATTTAAGGACAATTTATAAAACAACTTTAATGTTATATGTGGATAAATTTGGATATGAAGAATTAGAAACTTTTGCAAAAAAAGTTTTTATTTTACTAGCTTATTTTAGAATAAGAAAAGGTCAAGTTAGAGCAGACGGAGTTGTAAAATTTGAATGGAGTAATGGAAATAAATTTAATTTTCATAAAGAGATAATGTTAAGTTATAGCATTCAAGAGCTTTTAGATAAATTAGATGAATATATTTAATTTAAAATTGATGAAAGAGAATTTAAAAAAGTTGGTAATGAAAAAAACACAAAAACTAAATTTTGGAATAAAGGAAAATTGTTTTTTAATGTAAAAAGGATTGAAGATGAATAATAATAAAAATATAATTAAAGAGTATGAAGTAAATAAATTAAAATTAAAATTTAAATTTAGAATCCCATTATATCAAAGACAATACGCTTGGGGAGAAGATGAAATTTCTCAGTTGATAGAAGACTTAAAAACATTTAATGAAAAATTTAAAAATAATCATGAAAAGGGATATTTTCTGGGAAATATTGTAGTTTTTAAAAATGACGAATTTTATGATGTTATAGATGGACAGCAAAGACTTACTACACTTTATTTGATGCTAAAAATGATTAAAAATAATAATTTGTTTAGTTTAGACTATGAAATTAGAGAAGAAGCAAGAAAATTTTTAACAAATTGGAATGGAGAATTTAAAGAAGATATTAATAATGAATTTGCCGATGCTATAAATACTATTAATAGATACATTATAGAACTGGGAAAAGAAAATAATAACGAAGAAAATCAAATTATTGAGCTAGGAAAAGAAAAATTACAAAGCCTATTAGATAAAGTATATGTTGTAGTTACTGAAATACCAGAAAATATTGATGTAGTTAAATATTTTGAGGTAATGAATAATAGGGGAAAACAACTTGAAAAGCATCAAATTTTAAAGGCAAAATTTTTAGAAGTTTTACAAAATGACAATTCAAAGGATTGGGCTAAAATTTGGGATTATTGTAGCGATATGACTTCTACTATTGAGGATTTGATTTATTATAATGATTTTAATAGTGGAAATGAGCAAAAAAAACTCGATTTAAGAAAAGAGCTTTTAGAGAAATTTATGCATGATAAATTTACAAAAAATGGTAATAGTAAAGATGAAAATAATAATGAGAAAAATGAAGAAAAACAATGTAATACAATTTTAAATATTATTGAAGATAAATGCAAAACTAACAAAGAAGACAGAGATAACAGTGGAAGAAAAGAGTATAAAAGTATTATAAAATTTCCAATTTTTTTAATTCACACCTTAAAAATTTTTATTGTAAAATATGGATTAGAAGATTCAAAAAATTTAAATAAAATAGTTGTAAATGATAGATATTTACTTGATTATTTTTATAAAAATGAGGTAAATTCGAATTTTTTATTTGATAGTGACAATGCTAAAAAATTTATTGAACTAATGCTAAAACTAAGAATTCTTTTTGATTATTTTGTGTTTAAAAGATTTGAGGATAAGGTTGAGTTATTTGGAAGAGATAGTCAACATAAAGAATTACTGATGATTGAGCTTTTGTTTAATGTATCAGCTCCTCAATATTTCTCGCAAGATTGGATTGTGGTATTGCTCGCTTGGCTTTTAGAAAAAGTTGAAAATGGAGAAAATTTAATTAAAGTAGAAACTATAAAAGAGGAAAATGAGTCAGAAAAAATTAAGATTGAATTTACAATAGATAATGAACTTATTAAGTTTTTAGAAAAATTGGATAAAGATTTTGCAAAAGTTAGGTTAGATAAAAATAAAGGTATAATAGATTTTGTTAATGAAAAATTAAAAAATATTTTTTCAAAAAATGAAGAACAAATTGAAATAAATCCAACAATTGATTTAGAAGAAGTATTAAATAAAGGAACTTCAATTCCACATTATTGGTTTTATAAACTTGATTATTTATTATGGAAAGAT
>JAMOTU010000180.1 GCA_027062165.1 Candidatus Altimarinota bacterium | reverse complement strand
AAAAAAGAAGATACAAGTTTTTCTATAGATAAACAAAATTTGTTAGCTATTTGTCATAATCAAGTATTATCTAGATTAAATAAAGAAGTAGCTTATATACAGTATATGATGATAGACAAGTGAAATAGAGCTTTAAAGACTTTGCGAGAGAATTATTTAATGAGACAAATAGTTGTAAAAGATTGGCCCAGGCTTTTAGAAAAATTTAGTAAATTTTTATGATATTTTACAAGAGTTATCAAACTTGTTGGAGAGTGAACAAAAAATTGTAATCGTTAAGAGAAGAGAGAGTATCTGAAGATTATTATAGCCAGATGCTGGCTGATGATATTTGTCGAGTTTATTAATGTTTTTATATTTTAAAGATAATATAGCGATGGTTAAAAGATTTTTTTTATTTTTTTCTTTAATATTTGTGTTATCTTTGGGATTTTGATGGGAGAATAAGTATTTTTCAATTAAATCTGAATGATATTGGACTGGTGGCAATAAGGTAGATGTAGATTGGAAATGAGATGAAAAAATAAAAGATATATCTTTACTTGTATGAAATTCAAAATTGGAATTAATATGAAAAAAATGAGAAAATATTTATTCTTTTAAAATAAGAACAAATTTAAATATATCTAATCTTTTAACTAAGTTAAAAATTGATTGAAAGGAATATTTTTGACCTACTTGGCCATATTTTTTATGATTAAGATTGATAGATTTAACAGGTTGAAATAGTGTTAAAGTTAATTGAAAGTTTACTGGAAGTTGTGTTTTGCATTTGTCTAATTGAGCTTCTTTGAGTATGTCAAAAAAAGAAGACGGTTGGTATGTTACTGTTCCAAAAGTAATTAAAGATTTTATTAATGGTTGATATGTTGTATGTGATGATTTAGCTTCAAATTATGTTTATTTTAAAATATATCCCTCTCCTAAGATAATCTATATAATAGGTAAAGATAATAAACTAAAAGTAGGAGGCAAGATAGTGATAAAATGAAAATATTTTAAAGTTTCAGCAGATGATAAAATAAAGATTTATTTAGGGAATGATGATATTACAGATGATTGTATTGTTTCTGAAGAAGAAATTGTTTGTGAACTTCCAAAGAAAAATTTATTTAACATACCCATTAAAGTAGTAAGAAACTGATTTGAGTCTAATTCTGTTAATATAAGTGTATATACTTCTCCAGTAATTAAAAATGTTAATTTTGAGTATTGGAATGGAAAATCTACTATTAAAATTTATGGTGATTTTCCATATTATTTATGAGATTTGCAAGTAGATTTTGAATGACATAATTTAGATATTGTTCAAACTTGATCTAATTTTATTAGAGTATTGTTACCTAGTGCTGAGAAAGAAAAAAATGGTAACTTTTCTTGTCCATATGTTTTAAAACCTGGATTTTTAAAAGTTAAAGTAGGAAATGTATACTCTAATAGTTATTTTGTTTATACTAACAATTTTCCTAAAATAACTTATGTAGATATACCTCAATGTAATAGTGAATGATGTTTTATTAAGGTTTATATTACAGAAAAAGAAAAGGTGAAAGTATATTTAAATGGTAGGGAAGCTAGTATTTATGGACAGCTTTTAAATTTAGTGAGAATTAAAACTGATAATTTAGTAAAAAAATGAAATATATATATTGTAAATGATAATTGTTTGAGATCTTATGATTATGTATTTGATTTTAGTGAATATCGAAATCCAAAGATTTTTTATATAAAATCTAATTATAAATTTAAACCTTCTTCCCAAATAGAAATAGTAGGGGATAAATTATGACGGGATTGATGAACTGGAGATATGGAGGTTAAGTTGCTAGCTAATCCAGATAATGCAATAGTAAAAGATTCTGTAAGAATTTGATATAATAGTATTAAAGCTGAAGTTTCCTATAATGTTTTAAAGTGACAAAAGGTGACTTTAAAAGTTCAAAATAGGAATTGAACATCGAATGAAGCTGTTTTTATTGTGTGAAATAAAGATAAATATATAGCTTCTCCATATATATATAATGTAATATACGAAAATTGATGAGCAGGAGGAAAAGAGGCAAAAATTGAATGAGTTGGTTTTTCAGATATTTGCTCTAAAAATCAAATAATTTTTTGATGAAGAGTTGTTTATCCAAATGATTGTAGTTATTCTTGGTTGAAATTTAGTTTACCTAAAGATACTGTTTGAGATACAATTCAAGTAAAAGTACCTTTAGATGATTCTGACTGGTTATCTTCAAATATTGTTAAGTTAGATTGAAAACTTTGAGGTTTTGTACCAGATGATTGAAAAGTCAAATTTTTAAACAGTGAAAATTGATATATTACTGTTAATCTTTCTACAAATAAGTTAGATCAACAAATCCACTTTAAGGTTGTAAATCATAATGTACCGGTTTTTATTCCAAAATTGAAGATAAAGTTAAAAACTGAATATGATATTTTACCTGTTGAAAATGTAATTTTATCAATTAATGATAATGAAAATTTATATTTTTATAATAAATTTCAAAAAAAAGTATATCAAACTAGTCAAAAAAATTATGGATTTGTTAAGAAAACAAAAGATGGTTATGAGATAGTCTTTAATAATATTTATATGCCTTATAGCTTAGATCCAATTGATTTTACCTTGAAATTTAAAATATATAAATTCGTTAAAGAAAATTGAAAATTTGTTTTTGAAATACCTACCCAAAGAATATTATATTTTAACATATTTTCTGATAATGAAAAACCAAATTATATAAAAATAAAATCTGTTCAATTAGCTACTGTTAATTTGTTTAAAACAGATTTAATTTGTTTTGATTCAGATAAAAATTATTCTAATTGTGCTTATGTTTTAAAATGATGAGAAAAAAATAGAAAGGAAAACGAAAAGAAAAAGGTAGATAATACAAACGATAAAAAAACAAATAATAAGAGTGTAACTTCAAAATTTTCAAAAAATTCTTCTATTTATGATAGAGTTGCAAAAAAGTTAAATAAAAATTTAGTAGTTAGATTAAACAATATTTTGTATAATTGGGTAAACAAAATGAAAAGAAAATATCCTTTGAATCCATATTTGAGAAAAATGAAAGCTTATGTAGTTTTAATGAAAAAGGTTGAATTAAATGATTATAATGATAAATTAAAATACGCTAAATATTTGATTTGATTTGTAAAGTATTACAAAAAATTTAAAATTTCTATAAAAAATTAAGATATGGCTATCTATTATATTGTTAGTGCAGTTATAAAGGCTATAATTTGAGGGGTGATAATATTTTTTACTTTTACCAAAGTCAATCCTTATATAGATTTTTGGTATGCTGTGATTTTTTTTAATTTAGGTTTATTTTTGATATTATGGAGTTTGTTTTTTTTATTTCTGTTATTGATATCTAAAGTTTTTTTTTGAAAATGGGAAGAAAGTAAAAATTATAAAATATCTTTTTTGATTTGAATATATAGTATTGTAAATGTAGTGTTAATGTTCTTATGAAAATGGAATAAATTAATTGGTTTAGTTTTATTATTAATTTTTAGTTTTATTTGATATGTTTTTATTTTTAATAATGTAAAAAATGATGAAAGATAAAATTGTTGAAGCTTTAAAGCAAGTATATGACCCTGAATTTCCAGTTGTTGATATATATACTTTGGGTATGATATATAATATTGATATAGATGAAAAGAATAAAAAGATATATGTTTTGATGACTTTAACTTCTCCTATGTGTCCGATGTGAGATATGATAATTGAAATGGTAAAAAATGCTATTTTAGAACAATTTCCAGAGTGGCAGGTAGAAGTAGAATTGACTTTTGATCCTATGTGGAATCCATCTATGATTAAAGATGAAGATATAAAAAAAATGTTTATGTAAGCTTTTCTTGATTTTTGTTTTAAAATATGTATAAATATAGCACTCAATATATTTTGATGCTATTTTATATGATTAAAAATATTAAAAATGTTTAAGGGTAAAGTTGTAATTTATAAAACAGATCCAAGGACAGGTAAAGTTTATCAAGTAGAAAAAGAATTTACTGATCCAAAAGAATATGAGCAATTTTTAGCTCAACATCCAGAATTTAGTGTTATGCATGATTTTAGCGATTTTGGACCTAAATTTTCTTTGGGAGAATGGACTGCTTTAGAAAAATGGATAGAAGATTTACTTCAAAAAAGATTTGGTTTATGATTAGGATATGAGCAACAACCTGCTTATTATGGTAGTAAATCTTCAAATTATGAAGAATTGCCTGTAGATTTATCACGTTATGAATTTGAAGCTAAAAGATTAGAAGAAGAAAAAAGAAAACAAGAGGAGAAAATAAGAAAGTTAGAAGAAGCACTCAATAAACTTAAAAATTATAAAAAACAATTTGAAGAATCTTGAAAAACAGATTTGTTAAAACAAATTGAAGAAGATATTAAGAAAGTGGAAGAAGAATTAAAGAAGTTAAGGAATTCTAAGCAAAATAAGAAAAAGAATAAAAAATAGATTTTAGCAGATTTTATGGAAAAGAGGCTTTGCCTCTTTCTTTTTTATTTAATTTTATTTAGTTGGTTTAAATTATTTAAATGAATTTTTATGATTTTCATACGCATCTTAATGATCCTAAACTTTTTCAAAATCGGAAAGAATATTTAGAAAATTTTGTAAAAATTTGATGAAAATGACTTGTTAATGTATGAGTAGATTATGATTGGAATATAAGAGCTATTGATATTGCTAGAAAATCTGAAGAAGTTTTGAAG
>JAMOTU010000179.1 GCA_027062165.1 Candidatus Altimarinota bacterium | reverse complement strand
TTCCTATTAGATATTCGCCCTTATCGTTTTTTTGTTTCCATAATCCTGTAATAAGTGTTGTTTTTATAGATTTAGAATTTTTTTCCAATGATATTTCCTCTATAAATAACTTTATAATTAGTTATAACTATATTTAATTTTTAAATTTTGTCAAGTTTTTTCAAAAAAATTTTAAAAATTTACGTTTTAATTTTTACTAAAACCAAACTTAGGTATTTGTGAATACTTAAATTATAGTTGAGTAAATGTTGCTAAACATTATATATATATTGATTAACATAATATATATTCTTAGACTTTTAATTTTATTATTTTTTTCTTTTCTTAGAATGAAGCTTATGGACTTCTTTAAGATAATTTGACTTTTTATAAGTAATCAAACTTCTAAATAAATCTGGAAATTTTCTTTTAAAATCTTCTATTAGTAAATTAATACTATCTTTTACTTCTTCTATCATATTATTTCTCTCACTTGAAAACTTTAAAAATAAAGTTAATATAATACTATTCTTTAAATATTCACTATTTTTAGTAGATAAAACTTTTATATTTTCTATTAATTTATCCATAAGTGCTTTTAAAAAATCAGACTCAATCTTTTCATAATTATTAGCTAGATAAAAAGCATCAAAAGTCAAACGTCTCATATCTAAATCTTTATTAGTGAGATCATTTTTAATTAAAGTTAATATTTCTTTTTTTAAAAACTCACTTGAGTAAAATAAATCAGTGAGATGGAATACTATAATACTTGGAATAAACTCCGGAATTTTCATTCCTATTTGTTGTTCAAATAAGTTTTGAAAATCTTCTCTTAAAGATAAAGCATATTGGCTTGATTCACTAATCACTTCATATTTTAAATCATAATCCGTTAACCACCCATATTGTAATACCTTACCTAAAAAGTAATAATGAAAATGCTTTACAAAATCACTGTCTTGATTATTAATATGTTTTTTTAATAAGTATAAATCTCCTTTTGATATTTTCTTTTTAAGTCCGATAAAAAATAAAAAAACATCTTCCCATTCACTATTTGTATAAATTTCGTATAATTGATTTCTTTCCTCTTCTATAAAGTCCATTATATTATTAAAAAAATAATTTGAAATAAAAAAATCTAAAAAAGATTTATGACTAAATGTAACTTCTTCTTTTTCTAAAAGTAAGCCTGTTCTAAATATAGATTCCTTAAATTTATCTTTATCAATTTCTATTGATTGTTTTGATATGTAATCATCTATGAAAGCATTAAATTCATCTATTGATACTTTGCTCCTATTTTTTAAAAAATATTCATGGTAAGCTAATTTTTTAAAAAAATCTTCTTTTATATGTGGTTGAAAAAATTTATCTACTTCTGGTGTTTTTGTTACATCATACTTACCTAAAACAATTTCAATATAGTTATTATATAATTCCGTTATAGAAGCAGGTATTTCTTTTTTGTGCTTAATTATTTTAATTAGCAATTTTAATGATAAAGGATATAGTGGAAAATTAGTTTCCAATTCTTCTAGTTTAGAAGATAAATAATCTATTATATTCTTTTCTTTTAATAAAGCATTTCTTAAAAAATCTATTGCTTTTGATACTTCATATGGCAATACTTCATATTTATTATAATCCTCAAAATGTTCTACTACTGAAATATTATTTCTACTTGAAAAAACTAAACTAACATGAGGCTCATTACTTTGATAATATTCAGCATATTGTTTTATTTTATTCCTTTTATCAGCTTTTACTTCATCTATACCGTCAATTATTAAAATATTCAGTTTAACTTTACTATTGCTATAAAAAGAATCAATTTTATTCTTAAAGAAATTAAATTCTTTTAAATCTTTTTCTTCAAAATCAATAGCATTTAGAATTACCGGTAATTCTAAATCGGTTTCTTCAATTTCATTTATCTTTTTTAACAACATTTGTTCTACTGCTTTAAATAATAAAACACTTTTTCCTGACCCTGCTTCACCAATTATCATAATTTTTTGTTTAGAAGTAAAGGACGAACAAAATTTTTGAAAATTAATATTTTCCCCTATTAGTTCCTCATTTAATTCTTGTAAAAATTCCTT
The DNA here is from genome assembly GCA_027062165.1 of Candidatus Altimarinota bacterium. Taxonomy (GTDB): domain Bacteria; phylum Patescibacteriota; class Gracilibacteria; order Absconditabacterales; family Absconditicoccaceae; genus JAMOTU01. The sequence continues at coordinate 2,695 of JAMOTU010000179.1, read as the reverse complement.
TTCTGAGTTTTTTGTTTGTTTTTTAATAAGTTCTATTTTATCAGTTTTTTTTCTTCTTTTTAAAGTCGGTTCTATAAAATAATTCAACTCTTTATCAGTTTTTAGTATATGTTTTATTTTTTCAACTTTACTTGTAATTAATGATTTCATGCTTTCAGATAAAAAAAACTCTGGATAATGTTTTTCAAAAAATCCAATAACATCTTCCATACCCCATATTTCTATTGATATTTCACCTTTTTTTACAAGTTTTTTTATTGGTTTTAAAATATGTTCTTTTCCTTGGTTAGAAATAGTTCCTCCAATAACAACATATATCTTATCTAATTTAATTGGTTTACCTGTATTCTTATAAGATACTTCTAGTTCACTACATTGAAGAATTTGCATTGCTATTTCATTATCTTTACTTGCACTTCCTTTTACATCCCCTACTTTCACTACAACTCCTGCTGCTTTGTAATCTCCAAAAGGTGTTTTATAGGGAATTAACAAATCTTTACCTTTTTCATTAGGGCCTTGTAAAATTTCTACTTCATGGTCATAACCGGTTTGTTTTAACATATTTTGAAATGCTATTTGTAAATGCTTTTGAAAGTCTCTTTCTTTCCCTTGGAATGAAACTATTTTTGACTTTTTAACATCATGTTTCAAGTTTTTTATTATTTCTTTATAATTCATAAGTTTTCCTTTTTTTAATTTTGCCAACATTAAATTTTTGTAAAGGAGATATTAAAAATTTTTTTAAGTTATTTTGTCTTTTTATTTTATCAATATATCAAAATTTAGTTATTTTAACATAAAGCATCTTTTTCAAAACATGCTATAAAACACAATAGTTTCTTTAAATTTATATTTATCAAGTAATAATCTCAAAGATATCACTTATAATACAGCAATGAAAATTTAAAAACTAAGCAATTTTTTATTATAATTAAAATAAATTCAAGGTATATTTATGAGCTTTGTACAAAAATTATCTACACAATCAATAAAAAATTTCAGAAAAAATGTTTTTGGAAATATATATTTTTATGTAATAGGTGGAATTATCTCTTTTATAGTAGCATATCTTTATAAAATTGAAATTTTAAAAACAATAGGAACTGTATTTATAAGTGCATCTATATTTAAATTTTTACTTACTGGAAACGAATTTTTAGAAATAATTAAAGATGAAATAAGCAAAATACTTTTGTATGATGAAAATATTTTCTTAGATAAATTACCTTTAAAAGAAAAAGAGGAAATAATAAAAAAATTGTATGACAAAATAAGAAAAGAAAAAAAAGAAATAGCAATAAAAAAAGCAAAAGATTTTTATTTCTTACAAAAGAAAAATTCAAACTTTAAAAAAAATTTCATTGTTCAAGAAAGTTTTAGAACAGATACAATTTATTCAAACGGAAATGTTATTTCATCTTATAAGTTTATTGTTGAAATAATGGACGATGGAAACTTCGAATTTTCATTTAAATATAAAACAGATAATGAAAAGATAAATATGCCTAAAATGGAATCTTTTAAAAATAAAAATAGATTCAATGATTTTTCATTTGATTTAAAATTATTAAATTATAATGGTGAAGACCCAAAAAACACTATAAATATGAAAATTGAAAAAGATGATAATAAAGAGAAAGAGCTATTATTTTTTATAAATGGAACAAAACAAGGAGATATAATCACTTTTATGTTTTCTATAAGTTGTCCAGGAGAATATGATGAAGATTTAATAAAAGATATCAAGAATGGAGATAAAACATCTGGAGGAACATATAATAGTATACATGCTATCAGAAACATAATATATCAAATTGAAAATTATGAAAATAAAGCTAAAAAAATACCATTGGAACCCATATTAGTTATGAAAAAAGATAAAAGAGATAATGATAAAATTATAAACCCTAATAAAACTAAAATAGATATCTACTATAAACGATATTATTGGAAAATTTATAGTTACGATAGTGATTTAAAAATTTTAGAACTCAAACTCAATTAAATTATGATAAAATTAAAATCCTTAAACACAAAAGGAGAGCGCATGAAACATATTACAGATGGTGGGGATATTTAAAAGAGAACATTGGTTCTCTTTTTTTTAATATACAATAAATAACTACTTCTTAATGCAATTCATTTTTTTATTTTATTACTTGTACTCTGTAATCAAAATACATAAGATATCTTGCATTTTAGTTTCTTTTGTTTATAATAGTTCGAGGAGGAAAGCTGATTAGACCAGCTTTTTTAGTATCCTCATAGTCCAATATATTAACTAGAGGAGTGACAGAAGAAAACTTAAATTTTCTTCTAATAACTCCTTGAGGTTCGTTTTGGTTACATAAATTTACTTATTTACTTAACATAACGTATGTTCTCTGGAACAAGTCTTCAAGATCAAATGCTTCATTATTCAAAAGCTATTATTATTTAGACAATTTTATAGTATAATTGTTTATACAACTTGATTATTATTAAATAGTTTAAATATAATGTCTATAATAAGCGGTTGACTTTTTATCTAAATTGATATATACTCTTGGTATATATCCTTATAAAAGGAAATTTTATGACAGCAAAACTTTTTAAAAACGGAAACTCAAAAGCTATTAGAATTCCAAAAGAATTTCTGGATGATAATATCGAGTTAGTGGAAATTACAAAAGAAGGTGATAAAATAGTTATT
>JAMOTU010000178.1 GCA_027062165.1 Candidatus Altimarinota bacterium | reverse complement strand
AATTTAACAAAACCGTTAGAAGAATTTTTTAAAGAAATTATTCAAAAGCAAGAGTGAAAGTTAGAGATTAGATAAATTTATTTTTTAAAAATTTTGAAAATGAAATTAAAAGAAAGTTTACCAGGTTTTAATAAAGGATTAAAAAAAATAAAAGTAGATTTTACTGAACAGTTAGTAAAAGTTCTTTCAAAATTTGAAAAGAAATATTTAGTTCTGAAAAAGATGAGGAAAATTGAAAATACTGAGGCTTGGAATAGTTTTAAAAAATTTAGAAATTCTATGGAAGTGGCAGATGTTAGAAGACATCTTTTATGGTGAGGAAAAGTAAGGTGAGAGATTTTTATCTTAGAAAAGGGTATTCCTACTAAAAGAGTTTATTTAAAAGAACCGATAGCTTTATATCCTTTTAAAGAGATAAACGGAGAAGTAGTATATGATATTTTGGATTTAGTTAAACAATATGATAAATTAAGAAAGAAATATTCTGATAAAGAGTTAATAGTTGATTTTAATATGTTTGAATATATTGAGGATTGAACATTGGCAGAAAAATATATATTTTGATTTTAGTATATAAAGATTTGAAACAATGAAAAAACTTTTTTTATTTGTTCTTTTTTTTCTAAGTATTGCTTTTTGAATAAGTTATAAATTTTATCATGCACCGCTTAGTGATGTTAAAATTAAATATGATGCTATAAATGGATATCATTATCTTAAATATAGTTGAAGATTGTCAAATTATATTTTGAAAAAATATGATTTTAGCGAGATATTGTATCATCTAAAAAAAATAAAATATGTTAGTTTTTTTAGATATTCTTATTTTTGGAAAAGGACTTTTTCTAAAATAAAAGATGATAAATATAATTTTGAATATTTAGATAATAAGGTGTTAAAATATCCTGTTTTGTGAGTAGGGATAGATGGAAAAATAATTTTGTTTGTTCCAAAAGAGTTGGTAACAAATTTTTCTTGAGGCAAATATGAAGGAAAAGATTTTAAAATAGTAAAATATAAAAATTTTTATATTTTTGTAAAAGATATTGAAAATAATAATTTCTTATTTGATTTGAGAAAGTATGTTAAAATTTTAACTAAATTCCCTAAAATTAGAATTTTTACTTTACAATTGTGACAGAATCCTTTAGCTTCTATAAAAGTAGATAATTTTTCAAAATATATTTTATGGATTGAAGTTAAGAAAAATAACAAATTGATTGGTTTAATTTTAGATTTATGGAAAAGATATAATCCAAGTTTAACATATTCAGATAGTTTTTACAAGGATGAGCAGATGGTTAGAAACATTAGACAGTTGTATGATGCAGTAAAAAAATATTATAATATGATGTGAACTTTACCTCAAGATTTAGGAAGTTTGTATCCAAATTTTTTTGATATTACTAGTTTTAATAAATATTGGTATAAAATAGTGTATAAGCCATTATTTCCAAATAAATATACAATATGTTTTAAGCCCAAATCCGAAGAATTTAAAAATTTATTCTGGTTTTATTTAGATAACGATTTTTGGTGTGAAACTTATAAAGTATTTTAGTTTTTATATTTATGGTAAATTATTATGGAGAAAATAATCTGATATATCGAAACATTTAAAAATTATCTAAACTATTTATGGAATATTTGGTGGTTTAAGCTTATATTGATATACTTTTTGTATTTGATAGTTGTTTTTATATGATGGAAGGTTGGAAGAGGATTTGTAAAAAATTTTATTAAGAAGACAAAAACAAATTTAGATGATAAAATTGTTAAGGTTACAAAAAGGTATATCATAGTACTTATATTACTATTAGGTTTAAATTTTACTTTTAAATTTATTACTACAAATTCTGTAGTTTTTTTACTTTTCATACAGATAATTAAAACAATAGAAGTATTTTTGGTGATAGTTATTTTAACTAAAAGTATCGTAGTTATTAAGAGACATTTAGGTTATAAGCGAAAATCTGAACCTGAAAAGTTGAATCTATTGAATCTATTTTATATAGGTTTGTTGGTTGTTGTTTATGTAGTAGGTTGATTGTATTTGCTTAAAATTTGGGGTATTAATATTACACCCCTCTTAGCTTCTGCTGGTATTTTTGGTTTAGCAGTTGCTATGGCAGCTCAAGATGTTATAAAAAATTTTTTAGCTTGAATCATTATATTTTTTGATCAACCTATTAAAGTAGGTCATAAAATAAAATTATCAGATGGTAGGATAGTTTTTGTAGAAGAAATTGGATTTAGGTCTACTAAGTTTAAAACACTAGATGGTAATATTTTAGTAGTTCCAAATGCTGATATAATAAATCAGACAATAGAAAATTATAATGATACATTATCTGAAATGAAGAAGGTAAAGGTAGTAGTAGGACTTCCATATTGAGTTGATACTGAAAAGGCTAAAAAGATAATAATAGAAATTTTTAAAGAAGATAAGAGAATATTACCAGATACTATTGTAGCGCGGGTAGATAGTTTAGCTGATTGGTCAGTTAATATAGGCTGTGTATGACAAGTACCAGCAGAGAAATACGATTGGCTTATTGAAAAGGAGCTTTTAGAAAAGATCTATAAGAGATTACCAGAAGCTTGAATAGATTTTCCATTTCCTACTTATGAAGTTTATTTAAAAAAGTAAAATTATATTATGATTTGTGATTTTCATATACACTGAAAATATGCTAGATGATGTAGTAAACGTTTAGATGTAGAACACATATGGAAATATTCAATTATAAAATGAATTGATATTGTTTGAACATGAGATTTTACTCATCCGGATTGGTTTGAAGAATTGAAAAAATATTTAAAAGAAGATGGCAGATGATTTTTGATTCCTAAAAAAGAATATTTAGAAAATTGGTTAGAGGATATAAAACCTTTTCTTGCCCAATCATTGGTTGACAAGCTTGAAAAATGATTTTATCCTAGATTTGTTTTTCAGACTGAAATAAATAACGTTTTTGCTAGGAAGAAGGATTTGAAAGGAAAGTTTACAATTAGGATATCTTCTGAAGAAAGTAAAAGCGTTAATAAAAATATAAAAAAAGCAAGGATACATAATGTAATATTGATTGATACATTTGAAAATGCTGAGAAGATATTCAAATATTTGTCACAATTTGGTAAAATAGACAGTGACGGTAGGTTGTCTGTTAGACAAGATCAGGCAGATACTTTATTTTGGTTAAAAAAGAATGTTCCTTCTGTTATATTTTTTCCTGCTCATATATGGACTCCATATTTTTGAGTTTTGGGTTCTAAATTTTGATTTTCCAGTTTGAAGGAGGCATTTTTAGATAGTTATTTTCTTATTGATTGAATAGAAACTGGATTAAGTTCTGATCCTATTATGAATTGGATAAATCCAGAATTGGATCCTTTTGTTATAGTTTCAAATAGCGACGCACATAGTTTAGAAAATTTAGGAAGAGAAGGAAATGTTATAATAAAGAAATCTGAAGAAAATCTGAAGAAATCCGAAGAAGAATTTGATTTTACTTATAAAGATTTGGAGAAGATTTTTAAAGAGAGAAAATATACATTGTTTAGAGAAAGATTGTTGGATTTTGAAAGGCAATATTTAGATAGTTTATTTAATTGATCTGTTAAGTTAGATTTTTATCTTTCAGAAACTATAGAATTTTATCCTCAAGAATGAAAATATTTTGGAGATTGACATTCTAAATGTCAAGTGAGTTTTACACCTCAAGAAACAAGAGAAAGACATTGAAAATGTCCAATTTGTTGAAAAGATATTACAATTTGAGTATTCCACAGGACTTTTGAGTTGGGGGATAAGAATAGAGAAGAGGAAATAAATTTTTGATCAAAGTATTTTTGGTTTTTAGATGAAATTGAAAAGATAGCTAAAAAATTTAATCGTCCAAAATATAGATATTTCGTGCCTTTGCGGGATATTATTTATGAGGTATGGTGAAAAAAGAAAGGTACAAAAGGAGCAGAAAAGATTTATAATGATTTGATTTATAAGTTTTGACCTGAGTTTTATATTTTATTAGAATTGCCTTTAGAAAAGGTTTACGAATATGATAAGAAATTTTGATTAGCTTTAGAAAAAGTTAGAAAATGAAATATTTTTATTAAGAGTTGATATGATGGTGTATATTGAATAGTTAAAATTTTTGATTACGAGAATAATCAAGAAAATACTAAAGATACAGAAAGGAGATATAAACAAAACTCTTTATTCTAAGCTCAGGATTTTTTCCTGAGCTTTTATTGATTTTGAAGGTTGATAGGTTATACTTGATAATAGTTTTATTTTGTAAAATAATTTTGCTATGAAAAAATTGTTAATACTTTTGATATTATGTTTTATGGGTATAACTTTTGGAATAGATCTTTCTATGTATAAATATTTAATACCTGCTTATTGGCGGTCATATGATTTAAACAAAAAATTAGAGCAAATACATAACTCTATTGTTATTGTTAACCCATCAAATGGAGATTTTGTCAAATCTGAGGATGTATTTAGAGATCAAATAAATAAATCTCATAATGGTTGAAATTTAGCTATATGATATATTTATACAAAGTACGGACAAAGAGATATTAATGAAGTAAAATCGAGAATAGATAGTCGGCTAAAAAATTATCCAAATATAGATGGCTTCTTCTTTGACGAAGTTTCTGATTCAAATTATAGGGTTCCATATTATGAAGAACTTTATAAATATGTAAAAGCAAAAAATTCTAGATTAATCGTAATTCTAAATCCTTGAACTACTCCAGATGAAAAATATTTTAGAATATCAGATAATATTGTAGTATATGAGAATCCTTGTTCCGATTATGAAAATTATAAACAACCTAACCGATTAAAGAAATATCC
>JAMOTU010000177.1 GCA_027062165.1 Candidatus Altimarinota bacterium | reverse complement strand
GATATAGTAGGAAAGAAAGTAAAAAGATTAAGAAAACAATGAATAGTTCCAGGTGTTGTATATGGAAGACATATAGATAATAATATTTTAGTCCAATTTAATAAAATAGATTTTTTGAAAGTATATAGGCAGGCTTGAGAATCTACACCTATTACTTTAGAGTGAGATGGTATTAAAGAATTGGTTCTTATCCATGATGTAGATACTCATCCTGTAACTGATGAAGTTATTCATGTAGATTTTCTAGCTGTAAAAGCCGATGAAAAAGTAGAAGCAGAAGTGCCTGTTGTATTAGTTGGAGAGTCCCCAGTAGAGAAAAATAATTTAGGTAGAGTAGAGTTAGTAAAAGATACTATTTTAGTAGAAGCTTATCCTCAAGATTTACCACATGAGATAAAGATAGATATTTCAAAAATCCAGACTCCTGCTGATGTTATACATGTAGGTGATATAAATCTTGGTGATAAAGTGGTTATTAAAGATGATCCTGAAGAAACAATAGTAACTGTAGTAGAATTTGAATCAGAGGAGGAACAAGAAGAGACTACTGAGTCAAGTGATATTTCTGAAGAAAATAAGTAAATTTTAAAATTTAATTAGATAGATTTAAAAATGGCTAAAAGATGTGAAATTTGTGGGAAAGGTCCTCATAGTTGAAATAAAAGAAGTTTTTCAAATAAAGCAACAAAAAGATGGTTTAAACCTAATATTATCAAGAAAAAGATTAAAATAGCTGACGGTATTGAAGTTAAAATAAATATTTGTTCAAGATGTTATAAAAGAATGCAAAAAGAAGGAGTTTTGTAGATTATTGCGCCGGCTTTTGCCGGCTTTATAATAAAAAAATCTCTTGAAAAGGAAAATTAAATTTATATTATAATACATACTTTATGTTTTTGGGCCCGTAGCTCAGTCGGTAGAGCAACGGCCTTTTAAGCCGGTGGTCGAGGGTTCGATTCCCTCCGGGCCCAGTTTATGCCAGGGTAGCTCAGTGGTAGAGCAGAGGCCTGAAAAGCCTTGTGTCGGCGGTTCGATCCCGCCCCCTGGCAATTTCAGAAGAACAGAAGATACTGAGATTTAACAGATTTAAACATTTCTTTTTATAAAATTTGAATTTTAAAATTAAATTTTATAATCTTTAAGTCTTCTATTTTTCTGAAATCTATTGCTCTTTTGAAACATCGGGGACTAGCTCAGATGGCTAGAGCGCGTGCCTTGGGAGCACGAGGTCGCGGGTTCGAGCCCCGCGTCCCCGAAATGTGAAGGGGCGGGTAGCTCAGCTGGTTAGAGCGCACCTCTGATAAGGGTGAGGTCGGCGGTTCGATCCCGCCCCCGCCCACCATTAAAATTGGTATTGAATTTTATAAAAATATTTATAAAATCGATAAGCTTAATGTTTTATTTTTTTAATTATAAGAAAAACTATGTCAGTTTTACAAAAACCTCATAAAAATGTAGGTACTATAGGTCACGTAGATCATGGTAAGACAACTTTGACTTCTGCAATTTTGCAAGTATTGTCTACTAAAGGATTGGCTCAACCTTTAAAGTACGAAGATATTGATAAGGCTCCTGAAGAAAGAGAGAGAGGTATTACTATTAATACTGCTCATGTAGAATATGAATCTGAAAAGTATCACTATGCACATGTAGACTGTCCAGGACACGCAGATTATGTTAAAAACATGATTGTAGGTGCTGCTCAAATGGATGGTGCTATTCTTGTTGTGTCAGCACCAGATGGCCCAATGCCTCAAACTAGAGAACATATTCTTTTAGCTAAACAAGTAAATGTTCCAGCAATAGTTGTATTTTTGAATAAGATCGATATGGTAGATGACGAAGAAATGGTAGAATTAGTAGAAGAAGAAGTTAGAGATTTGTTATCTCAATATGGATATCCTGGTGATGAAGTTCCAGTAATTAAGGGTTCTGCTTTGAAAGCATTGGAAAACCCTACTGATGAAAAATGGGCAAAACCAATTTGGGATTTGATAGCTGCATTGGATGATTATATACCATTACCTGAAAGAGAAGTAGATAAACCTTTCTTGATGCCAATCGAAGATGTATTCTCAATTAAGGGTAGAGGTACTGTAGTAACTGGTAGAATAGAAAGAGGTAAGTTAAAAGTTGGTGACGAAGTAGAGATAGTTGGATTGTCTGATGAGATTAAGAAGACTGTAGTTACAGGTATAGAAATGTTCCATAAACCATTTGAAGAGGCAGAAGCTGGTATGAACGTATGAGTACTTTTGAGAGGTATTACTAAAGATGAGGTAGAAAGAGGTCAGGTATTGGCTCAACCAGGTACTATTACACCTCATAAGAAATTTAAAGCAGAAGTTTATGTATTAAAGAAGGAAGAAGGTGGTAGACATACTCCATTTATGACAGGATATAGACCACAATTCTACTTTAGAACTACTGATGTTACAGGTACTATTAAATTGCCAGAAGGTGTAGAAATGGTAATGCCTGGTGATAATGCTCAAATGGAAGTAGAATTGATATATCCAGTAGCTTTAGAAAAAGGTTTGAGATTTGCTATTAGAGAAGGTGGTAGGACAGTTGGTGCGGGAGTTGTTACAGAAATATTAGATTAATTTAAGAAATTAAGTGATAGCGGGTATAGAGGCTACTGCCTCTATGCCTTTTCTTGTCTAGTAAGTTTAAGTTTATTTTATTAAAATATAATATATGTCAAAGACAACGCAAAAGCCAAAAATGAGGATAAAATTAAAAAGTTATGATTTGAGAGTATTGGAAAATACAGTTTCTAAGATAGTAGGTTTGCTTTTGAAGTCTGGAGCAAAGATAAAAGGACCTATTCCGTTACCAAAAAAGAAAAAAATATATACTGTTTTGAGGTCACATTTTGTTTATAAAGATTCTAGGGAACAATTTGAAAGAATTACATATACAAGACTTATTGATGTAGTTCAACTTTGACCTAAGACAATTGAAACATTACAAAATGTTTCTGTTCCTGTATGAGTATCTGTAGAAGCAAAAGTATATTAGTATTTTATCAGTAACGCTATGAAATATGTCTAACAAATTGACAAAGTGAGGACTTATATTAAAAAAACAAGAAATGACACAGTTGTGGGTAAATGATGAATTAGTGCCTGTTACATTGTTGAAATTAGTGCCTCAAGAAGTAGTAAGACATAAAGTTATATCTAAAGATGGTTATAATGCATTAGTTGTGTGAGCTGAAAAAAAAGAGTTAAATAAAGATAAGGGTATTAAGGTTAGATATAAGTACATGACTGAATTTAAAGTAGATGAAGATCTTCTAAATAGATATCAACCAGGTCAGATTTTGACATTAGATGTTATCCCAGAAGATGTAGAAAAAGTAGTTTTAACTGGAATTTCTAAATGAAAAGGATTTCAGGGTGTTGTAAGGAGATTTGGTTTTTCTTGAGGTCCTGAAACACATGGTTCACAATTTCATAGACATCCTTGAGGTATTGGTAATAGAAAACCTAGAAGAGTTAATAAATGACATCCGTTGCCATGACATATGGGATTAGAGAAAGTAACTATTAAAAATGTAAAAATAGTAGATAGATTTAAATTGGATAATGAAGAATTATTAGCTGTAAAAGGAAGTGTTCCTGGATGGTATGGCTGATATGTTAAATTAGAAATAAGATAGTTTTAGATAATTTAAGTCTTTATAATAATGAGTTATAAGTTAGATATTTTTAATACAGCTGGAGAAAAAGTTAAAACAATAGATTTGCCTGAAAATATATTTAATGATGATAATATAAATGAAGATTTGATTCACGAATTTGTTGTTATGCAATTAGCAAATGCTAGGCATCCTATAGCTCATACTAAAACAAGAGGAGAGGTAGCTTATTCTGGTAGAAAACTTTATAGACAAAAATGAACTGGTAATGCTAGAGTATGAGATGCTGGCTCTCCTATAAGGAGAAAGTGAGGTGTAGCTTTCTGACCTAGAAATGATAGAAATTTCTTTAAAGATATGCCTAAAAAGCAGAGAAGAAAAGCTTTGTTTGGTACGCTTACTTTAAAAGTAAAGGATAATGAATTAATAGGTTTGGAGGATTTTAAATTAGAACAACCAAAAACTAAGAAAGCAGTAGAGATATTAAATAATTTAAATTTATATGGGAAAAAAGTGTTGTTAGTTTTACCTGAAAAAGATGAGAATATAATAAAGTCGTTTAGAAATATAGAAGGTTTGAAATATATATTAGTAAACTATGTTAATCCTTATGATTTATTAACTCATAAAAAAGTTGTATTTCTAGAAAGTAGTTTAAATAAGTTGTCTGAAATATTTTCTTAGGATTTATTTAATTTAAATATTCAAAATGGGATTATTATATAAATTGAAATTGAAAAGAAGAGCTGAAAAAGTGAAAGAAGAAAAACTTCTTAAAAAGTTTGATCCTACTTCTATTATTATAGCTCCTTTACAAACTGAAAAAGCGGGTCCTTATTGAGAAAAGATTATAACTGTAAAAGTTAAAAAACCTGTATATGATAAAGATGGTAATAAAAAAAGAGATGAAAAAGGTAGAGTTATTACTGAGATAGAAGAAAGACAAATAGCTAAGTATACATTTATTGTTGACAGAAATGCTAATAAGAATGATATAAAAAAAGCTATTAGCATGATATATGGTATATCAGAATCTGATATTGCGAAAATAAATACTATGAGAGTTCCTCCTAAATATAGAGCTTATAGAGGACTAGTTAGAAAACCTTATAAAAAAGCAATTGTTACTTTGAAACCTGGAAAAAGATTAAAAATAATGGATGTTGCATAATTTTAACTAATTAAAATTTGTAAAATGCCTATAAAAACATATAAACCATATACTCCTTCAAGACGTTTTATGACAGGTTATACTTTTGAAGAGATAAC
>JAMOTU010000176.1 GCA_027062165.1 Candidatus Altimarinota bacterium | reverse complement strand
TAATTTATCTAATCCATCTTTATAACCTTTTTCAAAAATTTCTTTCAATTTTTTCTTTCTTAAATCTAAAACTCTTACATCCAATTTAGGATAAAACAATATATCACAATATTTTAAATTTTCAATAATGCTAGATTCTATTGAAAGTTGCCAAGACCTCAAAAGATTTTCAAAGATATTACTAATTTTATCAATTTTTCTTATATTGGTAAGAGCTATTCAAATAATTTTTTCATCAGGATATTTTTGTTTAGCTAAATCAGTAGGGAAATTATTAATCACTCATCAATCTACTAAAAACTTTCCATCATATTTTACACCTGGAAAAATACCTGGTAAAGACATACTTCATATAAGAGGTCTTATTAATTCTCAACTATCATACAAAATATATTTTCCCTCTAACAAATCAACAGTTCAAATATATAACTTTTTCTTCAAATCTTCAAAATTATTTACTAAGTGAGATTTAAAAAACTTTTTAATTTTATTTATATCAATTAGTGATTGATGAATCCTCCAATTAGGTTTCAACAAAGAAAGATAATCTAAATTTATAAAAATATCATACATTTTTTCAGCTGTGTAACCAGAAAGCCACCAAGACAAAACTATAGCTCCTCCACTAACTCCAAAACAAGCTTTAATTTTTTTTTGTAAACCTAATTCTTCAATAGCTTTTAATACTCATAATGCATAAAAAGCCTTAAATCATCATCAAGAAATAACCAATATCATTAACTTGCTTTTAATTATAAAATTTTTAATATAACTTTTAATTTTTTTAAAATATAAGTCAATAAAAATGATAAATCTAAAAAAAATTAGACATTCTCTTTCTCATATTCTTGCTCAAGCTATTCAGAGATTCTACGACCCTCAAGTAAAACTTGGTATCTGACCTGCTATAGATAATGGATTTTATTATGATTTTCTATTTTCAAAAGAATCTATTTCAGACAAAGACCTCAAAAAATTAGAAAAAAATATGAAAACTATCATCAAAGAAAATCAACAATTTAAAAAAATAATTTTACCCCACTCACTTGCTAAACAACTTTTAGAGCTTATTAACCAACCTTTTAAATTACAGCTTTTGGAAGAAATTAATAAATCTTGAGAAGAAATTAGTTTCTATGTTAACATTATTCCAACCGAAAAAAAAGAAAAAGTTGTAAAAAACGCAGATCCTGACTACATAGCTTTGTATGACAAAATTAATGAATTTTTAGATAAAACTTCTAATAAGCAACCAAACGAATATATTACTTTCTTAGACCTTTGTGAAGGACCACATGTAGAAGAGACTTCCCAAATACCTCAAGATGCATTTAAACTATACAAAGTTGCATGAGCTTACTGGAAAGGAGATGAACATAATCCAATGCTTACTAGAATTTACTGACTTGCTTTCGAAAATAAAGAAAAACTCCAAGAATATTTAAAATTTTTAGAAGAAGCCAAAAAAAGAGACCATAGAATACTAGGACCTAAATTAGGACTTTTCACTATAAAACCAGAAGAAGTAGGGCCAGGACTTATTTTGTGGAAACCTAAAGGTGCTACTCTTTACAATATCTTAGCTCACTACATAGAAAAAGAATGTGAAAAACGTTGATATATACCTGTCAGAACTCCTCATATATGAAGAAAAAAACTTTGGGAAATTTCAGGACACTGGGGATTTTATAACGAATCAATGTATCCACCTCTTGAACTTTGAATGACTCTAGAAGACTGGCAAGACAATCGTAAACCAAAAGAATCAGAGGTATATCTTCTAAAACCTATGAATTGTCCTTTCCATGTAATGATTTATAAAGATGATATTCACTCTTACAAAGAATTGCCAATTAGATATTGGGAATTTGGGACAGTTTACAGATATGAAAAAAAATGAGAATTAGGTGGTTTAACAAGAGTTAGATGATTTACTCAAGATGATGCTCATATTATATGTAGACCTGACCAAATAAAAGAAGAAATCAGCAATACAGTTGATTTTGTATTAGATGTATTAAAAACTTTCTGATTCGAAGACATAAAAATCTTTGTTTCTCTTTCTGATCCAAATTCTAACAAATATGTTTGACCAAAAGATATGTGGCAATTAGCGGAATCTACTATTGAAGAAGTATTAAAAGAAAAGTGACTAAATTATGAAAAAGAAATAGGAGAGGCTGCATTTTATGGACCTAAAATTGATTTCAAAATTAAAGATGCTATAGGTAGACTTTGGCAATGCTCTACTGTCCAATTTGATTTTAATCTACCAGAAAGATTTGATATGTATTACATTAATGAAAAATGAGAAAAAGAAAGACCATTTATGGTACATAGAGCAATATTTGGAAGTTTTGAAAGATTTATTGGTATCTTAATAGAACATTATAGTGGTGCCTTTCCTTTCTGGCTAGCACCAGAGCAAATTAAAATAATACCAGTAAATCAAAACAATAAAGAAATTTTAGATTATACTTTTGAAATTTACAATGTTTTAAAAGATAAAGGATACAGAGTCAAACTAGACATTTCTGAACATAGCCTTGCAAAAAAAATAAGAAACGCTGAAACTCAAAAAATACCATTTATGATTATAATCTGAGAAAAAGAATCCCAAAATAAAACACTAGCAATTAGAGAATACCATACCAAAAAACAATATGAAGTAAATTTAGAAGAATTCCTAAAAATTTTAGAAAATCAATTTAATCCTTTAAAGCAAAAATAATGGATACTCCTTGATTTTCTCCAATTCCAGGAGATAACAATTCAATCCATGAAACAATTTCAAAAGAAAAACAACAAATCATAGAAAATATTATAAAACAACTAAAAAATTCTCAATATTTAGATAAAAAACTACTCCCATTTTTTGTCAATTATCTTAAAATATTTTTTTCAAAACTACTAATTAAACTTTGAAAAAAGGATATTAGATTTGTTACAAAAAATAAAAATTTAATTAATATTCTAGAATATTGTATAGACGATATTTTTGATACTAAAATTGAAAGAAGTGAATATTGAATATCATCAATAGAATTAAAAATTAGAAATGTTGATTTAGTAAAATCTTTTGCTAGTTATGTCTGACAAGATTATATTAAATTTGAAAAATTTATTAATTCAATTATCGAACACGAATACCAAAATCAAATAACAAAAGATACCACTCAACAAATAATAGAAGTATTTAACAATTATACCAAAGATTTTATTAAAAAAGCTATTATTTATATATTTTACGAAGAATTCAAAAATATTCAGAAAAATTCCCGAAAATTTTCAAATAAAACACATTTTGACATTATGCTACTGATGAAAAACTTAGAAGAAGAAAGATATATTTCAATAAATCGCAGCTGAGAAAATCCAAAATTTGAGTTGACGTTCAAATGAATAAATTTAGCAAAAAGGCTTCAAGAAGATAAAAAATTTCAAGAGAAATTAACATTGGATCTTAAAATATTACTTCAGACTCAATTTATTTAATAGTCTCTTTCATAATCTAGAAAATAATCATAAACTAAATTTATCTTTTTTTTCCTCAAAGAAATCATTAAGACCAATATGTAAATTGTCAGAGAAGTCTTTAATATCAAATTGATTTTTTAATACAAATCCTTTAGGTAAAATTTTCCCTATTTTTTTCTTAAATTCATCATTTAATCTCAAATTTTTTATAAAATCAGACAATCATTTCAACGGATTAAAAACTAATTTTTTATAGAGATCTTCATAATGAGTGTAAATATAATCTTTTATATCTGAATCTCCATCTATTTTTTCTATAAGATATCTAGCCATCACTTTTGATATATCTTCTATATCAGAAGGGGTAAAAAGTTTATTAATATCTTTTCAAAACTTATCCTTAAACATATCAGGAGAAGATATTATCAAATCAATTCAGTTTAATCATTGATATTCTGCCCACTTTTTTAAAAGTTTTTTATTTAAATCAACAATACTAGGAGCTTCTATTACTATAGCTTCTTCATCTTTGTTAGAATCTTTTTTGTCTGGTTTCGGTAAATATAGCTTTACTACATAGCTTCAATCTTTATATTCAGGATATGTCCATACAGGTTTTTCTCATTTAGTTTCTTTTACATAACTACTTATCTGATTTTCAAAAGTTTCCTTCGGAATACCAATTTGTTGCTCAATTTTATTTTCTTTTGAAAAACTATCCAAATGCTCATCCCAAAACCACTCTGCTAAATCATTATCATACTTTTTTAAATTCTCATACATAAAATCATCCATCTCTTTTTTAGCTTTATCTATCATACTTTTTAATTGACTTGATTTATTTTTGTTATGCTCTCTAAACTGATTTATATAGTATTTAAAATTATTATCACTTTTTATTGTTCTTATCACATTTAATAAAATATCACTATTCAATATCTCCTCCTTTCCTTTGATTTTCACAAATTCCTCTACTTTTTTTCTTAGTTGCTTTTCATCAACATTTTCGTTAGTTTCAGATAAAATAGCCAATGCAGCTAAAACATAAGTTTCATATGAACCTTTTTCAATTTTAATTTTAGATTTAACTTGATTTTTTATCTTTTCTAAAAGACCCAAAAACTTAGAATCATTTAAAAACAACTCAGTAGCATATTTTACTTGCTCAATATTTAAAACTGTTTGTCAGAATTTCTTAAAAAAATCATCTTTATTTTTATAGAAAAACTCTATAATATTTCTTTTCTCATCTTGATTTAAATTGTTATCTTTTAGAACTTTCTCTACTATCTGACTATAAAAAGTTTTCCGCATATATTCAAATAATCATAATCAATTTTTATTAGCCTTTTCTAAAATTTCATTAGGATTTTCTGAAAAAACTTTCTCTAGTATATCGTCTAAAATTCCTTTTTTATCACTATTACCTACTAACTCATTTTTAGCTTTCTCAGATAGTTGCAAATTGTTTAGATTGGCTTCAACTAATCATTTAATATCTTTAGCAAAATTTTTAGCCAAATAT